>MFYY01000193.1:16253-18782 GCA_001787855.1 Candidatus Riflebacteria bacterium GWC2_50_8
CGATAGTGCCGGCCACGGTAATCGTGGCGCCAAACTCGCCCATAGCCTTGGCCCAGGTCAGAATTGCGGCGGCAAACAGGCCGCGGCGGGCGTTGGGCAGCACCACCGTGAGAAAGGCCGTAAAGCTGCTGGCACCGAGACTTCTGGCAATATCATCATAGCGAGGCGGAACCTCATCAAACGCGGCTTTGCAAAGTCTTACCGCAACGCCAAGCACGGCGACAAGCTGTGCCAGAATGATACCGTAGATTGTGAATACAAACTGCTGCAGGTTTTCCTGAACCCAGACACCGGCGGAAGTGCTGAAAAAAATCAGAATCATGGCGCCAAGCGCCGCCGGCGAGACGAAAAGCGGCAGTTCGAGCATGGTATCGATAATTCTTTTCCCGGCAAAGTTGTGCCGCGAGAGCGCGAACCCGGCTGGCAAAGCAATCAGACCGGCGATAAATACAACCAGCGTCGCGGCAAAGACGCTGGTTTTAATGGCATGCAGGGTGCGTGGTGAAGAAAAGAGAGACTGCACAGTATCAAACGACAAGAATGTCGTTAAAGATGCGATCAGAGCTGCGTAGATAAAAAAGGTCAGCAGCGCAACCGCAATGCTCGCCCGACGAAATGTCATTTTGGCAGCCAGCTTTCGGGAAGCTGATAGCTTCCACCAATCGGACGATCGGCGCCGATCCAGGCGGCCGCTTCCTCGGCAGTCGTAAAATACTTGAACTGCCGGTAAAACTGCTGGCCTTCAGGCGAAATCACGAAATCAATAAACTGCTGCGCCAGTTCCTGCTGCTTGCTGAACGTAGAAACGGCTATCGGAATATAGCCGATACGAATTATCTCTTCCTTTGCCAGTGGCACGGTTTCGATTCTTTCCGGGTCCCAATGCTCGAACACCCGCCAGCCGACGACAGCATCAACGGTGGCAAGCGATAGCGAAGTCGCGGTTTTTTCGCAACTTTCCGGGAAATTGACAATATTGTCTCTGACAGCCGCAATTTCGGCGCTGCTGAGATTTTTCTCAATAATTTCGATCGCGTAAAGCCCGACACAGACGCCTTCGGGATTGGCAATTGCAACTCGCAGGCCCGGGCGGGCCAGGTCGTGCAACGACTTTATGCCTTTTGGGTTGCCTTTTCTAACGTTGATCGCGCTGACCAGGTAGACGACCTGTTTTTCGGTTTCAGAAGCTACCAGCCCCTTTTGTTTGGCTATTTCCATGTAATCAGAAGATCCCGGAAAATAAATATCACCGGTTCGGCCAAGCTGCATCTGCGACAGAACATAGCCTGAGCCGCCAAAAATCAGATCGACCTTGATGCCAGTCTTTTGGGTGAATGCAGCAGCCGCCAGTTCAGTCGGCGGTTTGCTGGCGGCACCGGCAAAAACCAGCAGGCTCTGCTCGGCTGCTGCCTGCGCAGAAACGCTGGCAAAGCACAACAAAACTGCAATCCAGTAGTATCGCAAAAGTTCAGTCATATGTTCTCCAGCCGCAAGCATTGTAGATAAGTCTAACACCACTCAATGCTATTTTACAAACCATTCGTTAATGCCGCTTAACGAAAAAGTAGGAGTTTGCAAAACTAAGTGCCGCTCAACGAAAATACAGGCGTTTGCAAGACTAAGTGCCGGTCAACCGGAACTTAGTTTTGCAATTAACAAATTGCTGATTTTTTGCGCGGAGGGGTGGCGGGCTGGCGTTTTATATGTATAATTACGAAACAGTGTACGAAGATAAGGTAATAATACAATGAATAATCGTAAACTTGGCTTGTTTGCAATTGTCGCGCTGATGCTATGTGTTTCTGCATCAGCTTTTGCCGTGACTCCCGAATTTGCTGCTCTCCATCGCGACAAGGTGCTGCCTACGCATGACATCGTGCTGAAGAAGATATTGTTCGTCTGCGGGCAGATCAATGGCCTGTATCATGGCATAAACGATATGGTCGGAGCTCTTCAGCTCGCCAAAAACAACAATATTACCGCTGAAATGCTGTCAGCGCAGTTGCTTGCCGTCAAGATCGGCCTGGTCGAAAAACCAGCTCTGCTCAGACACATCGCCAAAGAAATCAAATTCTGCGAAGCATACCCTGATTTTCCGCTGGGCTTTGATGATTCTCCAGAAGGCCCCGAAAAAATCAGCATCGAGTTTTACAAGATGGCTGATCATATTGAGAATCTGCCGATTAACCATCAACTCAAAGAACTTCCGGCATTACGCAAAGAAGCCCAGAGAGTTGTTTTTGAACTTTTCTGGACTGACAGCGAAAAAATGCGCACACTGAGCTCTGATATGCTGAATTTCCTGCGCAAAGTTCTCAAAGAAGACATTCCGTTCGATATTTTCGGCAAACCGCATCACTGACAGATCAGCAGATAACGCGACCGCCCTGCCATGCAAAGCGCCAGATGGAGCCATGACAGTATGGATAAATCCAAGCATTCGATAGGCGATTTGCTGGAGCGACGGCATGATGATGAAGCGCTTGCTGAACTGGCGCTGAAAAAGGGTGACGCGTCCCGGCTCGCGGC
>MFYY01000193.1:18806-19524 GCA_001787855.1 Candidatus Riflebacteria bacterium GWC2_50_8
GGGGCTTGTCTCGGCCGATCCCCTCGGCATACTGTTACCTGCCTTAGCAGGCACCGATTACCCCAAATACCGGAATTTTGCCGTTGCAGCTCACTGCTGGGCTCAACCGAAAGATGTCTCGCGAATTCTCGCTGCGTTGAAAAAGCTTGTTCCGACGGCTTTCGCGTCTTCCGGCAAGTGCGAGTTGCCTGCGACGCTCAACCAGTATTCCGGCATAACTGGCGTGGCCATCCTTCTAGAAGCTCTTGCGCGTCTGGACCCGGCTTCCGTTAGCGCACCGGCCCGGGCGTTATTTGCGACGGCCCGCAATCTTCTGCCCAGGTCAGCAAAGAGCCGATCGTTTGATGCGCAGAGTCGTAAGGTCGATTTTCTGCCACTGCTCGCAGCCTCTGCCGCCGCTCTTCTGGCGGCGGCAGATGTCGAAGGAACCTCTACGGCCCGAGATCGCGAGACATGGGAATCAGCATGCATACGCGCAGCGCTCGACCCGGCAATGTATCCGGCCACCTGCTCTTTCGGGCCGCCGCTGTCGTTTCTTTTCGTCGGATCTCCAGACATTGCTGGCAGGCTTATTGTAAGGCTCATGAAAGAAGCAGAAGATCCCGGCAAAATTCTGACGCAGATTGGGGTTGCTCTCGAAGAGTCACGGAAAATGGGTTTTCCCATCGCCATTACTATGCCAACGCCCACTGGAAATGCGGCAGAGCATAAACTTGCT
>MFYY01000193.1:19560-19942 GCA_001787855.1 Candidatus Riflebacteria bacterium GWC2_50_8
TCCGGAAACGGTCGTAACAGACGCGCTGAGCTTGTTTCGGGATGCCATGATCGAGACATCACTGATCGATGATGCAATGGATCAGCTAGGCGATGCCGTATCAGCAGCGACTTTTCCGGCGATTGCCGTCGAAACGATGTTCGCAAAACGTACAAGCGAAAAGCATTTCGCCTCGGTGCGGGAAAGTGAAGAACAACGGTTGAACGCGCAGTTAAAACGAGCCGGCATTAAGCAGTTCAAGGGACTATCCTGGGCTGCTCCACCCGGCAAGCAGCACCGAATCAACGAAATCGACAATCTGCAAGCTCTCGAAGAAACACTTCGCGCGATTCATGGGGCGATCCACATAGCAGCGCAGACGCCCAATGCCGCCAAATCTGAA
>MFYY01000194.1:0-2829 GCA_001787855.1 Candidatus Riflebacteria bacterium GWC2_50_8
ACCAGATCAAAAAGGGCTTTCAGAAAACACTTGTGCATGAAATGGGCCATTGTTTCCATATTGCGAACCCGAATAAGTTTGACACCTGGAAAAACCTGTTCTGGCCCAACGGTGTGATAAAGGGCAACAGTGTGTCTACCTACGGAGAAACCAAGCCAGAAGAAGACTTTGCCGAAACATGCGGCTATTATTTTCTGGGTGGAAAAATTGTCGGTGACTACTTTGAGGCCTCAAACGGTGGCAAAATAGACATTGAGCGCTACAATTTCATCAAAACCAACGTCATGGGCGGGAAAGAGTTCCTATGGCCATAAGCAAAGCCTGATCAAGTGCTGACAAAGAGCGGCTGCAAAGGCCGCTCTTTTTATTTCCGGCAACTTCGATTCTGGTTGCCATGGCAATGAAATAAGTTGTATTCTGGCTTATGACCAATTCGTGCTGTTGCAATAGCGACAGCACGAATGCAAACAGGGCTTTTAGAGAAAAAAACCGCGATAGCAACAGGCAATTAAATAAATGCTGAAATCTGTAACATTATCTGATCTGCACACGTTGATAATACAGAAGAGTAAGTCTGCGTTGTTGTATCTGGTACCCGACACAGGCACTCCGTCTTGACAAACAATTACGAAAATCTCGACAGCAACGAATTGATCGAACTGGCAAAAAAAGGCCAGAAACAGGCGTTTGCAATGCTGGTAAAGCGGCATTACGGAACTGTGATGTATTATCTGATGGGTTTTGGCGTAAAAAAGTCCGACGCCGAAGACATTACGCAGGAGGCATTCATAAATGCGTTTCGAAAGATAGATCAGTTCAAGACTTCGGGTTCTTTTGTCGGCTGGCTGCTGCGAATCGCCCGAAACCAGCACATCGACAAACTGCGCAAGGAAAGAAAGTTCGACACTACGGGCAATGAACTTGATCTTTTGAATCTGCCAGATGACCGAACACCAGAGCTTCAGGTGATTTCAGATGCTGCGGTTGATGATCTTTATTCTGGTCTGAAACCACAAGAGAAGGTATTACTCGACCTGCGGGTTTTTCAACAGATGTCCTTCGCCGAGATTGCCGAAGCGCTCGGGTCAAGCGAAGGAAATGCACGACTGGTCTTT
The DNA here is from genome assembly GCA_001787855.1 of Candidatus Riflebacteria bacterium GWC2_50_8. Lineage (GTDB taxonomy): Bacteria > Muiribacteriota > Ozemobacteria > Ozemobacterales > Ozemobacteraceae > Rifleibacterium. Next base: position 1,116 of record MFYY01000194.1, read on the forward strand.
CATCGTCTTATCGTTAAGCTGCGTGGAAAGTTCAGATCTTGAAGGTTACAAGAATGCCAGATAAAGACTGCGAAAAAATTATCGACCTGGCCACAGAAAAAAACGGCGCCGATACCACAGCCCAGGCGCACGCCAGAACCTGCCCAAAATGCGCGGCTACTCTGGCGCTTCTGGCATTGCTAAAAACTTCTGGATCACCGACCACAGACCTCAAGCCCTCGGCAGCGTTTCTAAGCAGGGTTGAAAGCGGACTGGCCATTTCAGCATCAGAAGCCGCCACCGCCGGCGCACTCAAGGCAAAGATTCTGGCAGCAGTTATCGGCGTGGCACTTACGGCAACTGTTGCCTGGACCATAGTCTCGCATGCAAAAAAATCAGACACGCACAACACGGCAACACCGGCTACCCAAGGCGAAATGCGTGCAAATCCAGCTGACGCAAATAGCGAAAGCACCACCAATTCTGGCATAAAACCGGGCGAAAACGCCGGCACCTTCCCGCAGCTGCAGTTTCCAGCGCCAACCGATGAAATAAAATGATCGAAAACAGAAATGTTCTTTTCTTTTAAACAAAGCACAAAACAAGGATCTGTTCTGGTGCTGGCAGTTTTTATCTCGATAAGCCTGACCATTCTTTCACTCAGCTATTTCAGAATGATGCGGGCAGTCAGAAACACCGACCATCGTCTCAGCCAACAGTTTGTCGCGCGCGAAATCGCTTTGCTGATAAGAGAAGAAGCAATGGCAATCTTGCAAAGAGATTGTCGCGACCAGCGCTCACAGCTTTTCTGGTTTATTCTCGGCGCAGTTGCCGGCGCACAGATGGAAATGCGCCTGCCATTCGCCGGCGAAAATATCAGCAGACTGATTCAGCCCGGCTATACCTGCGAATTTTCGAGCAAACTCAAAGTAGTAAATTTTATCAGTTACGACCATAGAAACCGCATATATGCCTCTCCCAAGGAAGGGCATGGCATTCTGACCATGTTTATTGAGGTCAGCCTGATCGATGAGAGATCCGGCAAAAAGGTTGTTGCCGCCAGAGAAACTCTGCACACCCAATATGATTACCTGGTTGCCTCGGTTCTGTGCCTTGATAACCGTGGCAGCAAATTGCGCAAACCCTTGATTCTTCGCCATGATAACCAGGTTTTTGATGAATACAGCAGTCTGCAGATCAGCGGTTTCAACGAGGGGCCGGTTAACGGCAACGGTGAAGAAGCCAGCGATAATGAGTTCTACAACCAGAGCACATTATGGACCACCCGAAATCTCCGGGCCGCTGACCTCAAACAGATGCAGATAATCGATGATGAACACAAGATTATCAACGCCAACGGCATCTTTCACTGCGCAGAAACACTCGATTTTGCAGGCGACTGGCAGATCAGGGGAAAAGGCGCGATTATTGCCGACAGTTTTAACCTGCGCGGTGCCCTTAAGAAGGCTTCTACAGACGATCTCCTGGTTCTGTTTGCGCGCAAAGGAAAAATCGTTGTCGATACCGACGCAAAAATTGAGGCGGCCCTGGTTGCTATAAATAGCAGTTATACCGGCACGGTTGAATCAAAAAAGCCACTGGATCTCAGCGGAATGTTGCTTGCTGATTACCTGAACCTTGAAAACTGGAGCAACAGCATTCACAAAGTCGATTTCGACAAAGCGCTGGCCTTGCCTGACAAAGCTTTTCAGATAACCATCTCACCGTGGATAAG
>MFYY01000194.1:2845-5478 GCA_001787855.1 Candidatus Riflebacteria bacterium GWC2_50_8
AATTTTTCTACAAAATCGCAGAGCGGTTTCTCTTTTATCGAAGCAATGCTGGCAACATTGGTTCTGGGACTGCTGGCCGCCTACATTTTTATGATGATTTCAGAGTCTAACCGCGGAACGACCAACGCCTACCAGCAATATCTGGCAGAACAGATCGCGCGTGAACCCCTCGAAATTTTTCGGTTTCTGGGCTGCAAAAAGGTTTTGGACAACCAGGCGCAGGGCCTGGCTGATTACAAGTTCAATGAATGGCAAAAGGTTGCCGCCATCAGCGAAGCTACTGGAATCGAACGGCCTGATGACGCGACAAAGTTCGAACGCAAAATAACGCTGACACCTCTCAGCAAAGATGGAACTGAGGGCATTCTGATTCAGATCGATATCAGATCCTCAGCCGAAGGCAATCCGCTTGGTTTCGAACCGGATCAGCAGATGAGCCACTCAACCATACTGGTGGCGCAGCCATGATTAAAAACTTTCTGCAATTACACGTGAGAAAAATCGCGACAAATGCCAACAGAAAGGCTATTACGCTGCTTGAGATTGCCATAGCGCTGGCGATAACAACTATTATTGCCGTGCCGCTTCTTTATTTGTATCAGAGCGGCCTGCGCTCTTCAACATCGGGTGTTGTCAGCATTGATATGCTCAGCGAAGGTCGCCGCATCTGTTCGCAGATTCATGACGACCTCAAAAACAGCTGCATTCCATATCGGGGGGGGTTTGGCCTGCGTTTCAGCGACCTGCTTGAAGCAGATTTTTCGAGGGCTGCTGGCCTGGCAGGCGCTGAATACCGTTTGTATCGCCACACCACAACTCCTGAGCTTCTCAAAAAGACAGTTTCCGGGCAAAGAATGCTGCTTCGACCAATAATGCATGTACGCTATCGCCTCGAAAAAATGCAAAATTCTGACCTGCTGAAGCTGGTCAGAATCGAATCACTTGACGGCGCACCAGAGCGCATAAAGGTGCTCAGCGAAAGGGTCAGTCTGCTGAAAATTCAGCCGGTAAAAATTGCCGACGACCAGAGTTATCTGTGGAACGTTAAGCTTCAGCTGGCATATATACCAGAAAGAATACAGACTGAGATCAGCTTCGCCGCGTCTGACCGCGGACAAGGCGTTCTTATCAGCGACTTTTACGACGTGGTTTACTCAGATTTTTTCAAATCGGTGAGCCAGAACCCGCTCGCACCAAGAAACTGGCACACCGGCCTGACGTTTCAACGAAACTAAAAAAATGCTGCCCGCGAAGGGCAGTCAGGGTTGAGGTTAGTTTGTCAGAGGTTATTCGTTGACTTCGATTTCTTCGACTTCGTTTACAATAGTTTCTGAATCAGCATCTTCTCCGGGACCGGGGAATGGAGGATGACCACCAAAAGGCATAGGCGGCCCCATTCTGCCTCCAAACGGCATTGGTCCATTTTTGCCACCCATATGGAAAGGCATTCCCTCATGACGTGGCTTCTTTGCCTTCATTTCTTCGAGTTTTTTGACCTGGTCGGGAGTAAAAATCTTTTTCAATTCCTGCTGCATCTGAAATCTTGCCAGAATACTTGATTCCAGCTGCCTGGCCTGCTCAGCAGCAAATTTCTTTACGTCTTCTTCCTTGAGATCTGCATCAGAAAGCTTCTGGCCACGCTTTTTGCTTTCCATGTGTTTTGTAGCGAGAGCAGAGTGTTTCTGATAAAGCATTCGCAACTGCAGCAGCTGCGGATTGGTTAGCTCCAGCTCATCAGCGATTTTGAACAGTTTAATCAGACCTTCCGGCAACATGGCGCTGCCACCACGCATTTTGCGAATCTCAATTCTTTTGATATGTTTGAAGCCGTCTTTTTCGGCTGAATGGAGAATCAGCGCAGACGCCACCAGAAAGACAGCCAGTAAAACAAAAGTAATTTTTTTCTTCATTTCAGAACCTCCGTGATCATTTTGATTTCCTGCCAATAATATAAACCATTGCATTTGCAGATGCAGTAAACTCAATGCAAAGAATGGTAAAGATTCGTGCCAGATTCTTAACATTTCTTAACTTTTGCATGGTCATCTACCTGTTGCATAATTGGTTACAGCTCGTCCACAATAAAGACTGAAGCTGTTACAAAAGGTGAATTTATGAAGCAGATTCTCATAATTGACGACGATATCGAACTTTGCGAACTATTGGCAGAGTATCTGACCTCTGAAAAATTTACGCCAACCTGCGTGCACAGCGGCAAGACCGGGCTTTCTGCCGCACTCGAAGGCAAATTCGATCTGATCATTCTCGATATCATGCTTCCGGAAATGAACGGGCTGGAGGTTCTAAAACAGCTGCGTACGAGCTCAAATATTCCGGTCATCATGCTGACCGCTCGCGGAGACGAAGTTGACCGCATTCTTGGGCTTGAACTAGGTGCTGATGATTACCTGCCCAAACCATTCAGTCCTCGTGAACTGATAGCAAGGATCAAAGCAGTATTTCGCCGACTAGTGACAACTCATGATGATAATGACGAAAAGAAAGCTGGACGATTCGAAATTGCTGATATCTGCCTAGAAACGGCATCGAGAACCGCAGTCAAAAGTGGTGTCAACCTGAACCTCACCGAAGTGGAATTTGCAATTCTCGAGCAGCTGATGCGTTATGCCGGC
>MFYY01000194.1:5507-8641 GCA_001787855.1 Candidatus Riflebacteria bacterium GWC2_50_8
AAAAAGTTCTCGGCCGGCGACTTACTTATGACGATCGCAGTCTGGACGTGCATATGAGTAATCTGCGCAGAAAAATTGGCCATGGTAATAGCAACGAATGTATCAGAACAATAAGAGGCACAGGATATCTATATGTCAGACCAGACAAATAGGGCAAGCAAACCGATCACTACAGGCTCAAGTCTTATCAGCAGATCTTATAGATCAGGCCTGTTCGTCAAATTCTTTTTCTGGTTCTGGTTTACCGTTGTTTTGACCGGGATTCTTGTTCTGCTCTATGGTTATTTATATCATTTTCAGCCCGAAAACAAACGTCTGTTCGGCATGGGTCGCGAGTTTCTCGAAGAAAACGGGCTCATGGTGGTCAATGCCTATGAAACTTCCGGCAGCAAGCTTGCGCTGTCAGTAAGGATTCCAGGCTCTTTCTGGCTTTACGACGAGCAGCTCAATAACATTTTTTCGCCACAGAATACCCAGGAAAACAAACCCGGGCGCTTCAGCAATCGCCATCATGAGAGGTTTATCAAGCTTTTTGAAGGCAAAGAAGCCGAAGTAAGGGAAATTGCCCGCAAACTGCTCGCCGGGCAAAAATCTGAAAGCTACGAAGTTGCCGGCGAAATGCTTATCGGCAGCGTTTTGACCTCTGACTCAAACAAAAAATATGTCATCATCAGTCACTTTCCGCAGAGAATGCCAGGGCCCATCCATCCTATTCTTCAAGACCTTTTTAACTCGATGCCGTTTTTTCTGCTGATAACAGCATTGTTATGCTACGCGCTTTCGCGCTATATGGTCGGACCGATCACGGAGCTGCGGCAGGCCAGCAGAGAGTTTGCCGGTGGCAACCTCGACACCCGCGTAACCGGAGCCGCCATTTCACGTCTCGACGAAATAGGCGATCTGGCAGCAGACTTTAACGACATGGCCGAAAAAATCGCGCAAATGATTCAAAGCCAGCGGCGACTTTTTGGCGACATTTCTCATGAACTGCGCTCGCCACTGGCAAGGCTTCAGGTGGCCACCGAGCTGCTGCAAAAAAAACTGCCGGAAGCAGAGCAACCAATGCTTACCCGTATCGAAACCGAAGTGGCACGCATTAATTCGCTGATCGAAGAAGTTCTTGCCTTTGCGCGCCTTGAAACAGGCAACCTCAACGGCGAACGCCAACAGGTCAGCCTTCTGGAAACACTCAATAGTATCTGTAATGATGCCAGCTTTGAAGGCAAAACTCACAACCGCAGGGTTGTTCTCAAAGCAGCCAGAGACATCAAGTTGATGGCCATAGAACATCTGCTTGAGCGTGCCATAGAAAACATTCTGCGTAACGCTCTCAAATACAGTCCGGACAACTCCCAGATCGAAGTCGACCTGATCTTACAAAACAACAAGGCAATGATCAGTATCGGTGACCATGGGCCAGGCGTGCCAGAAACGGAACTGGAGAAACTCTTTGCGCCATTTTATCGCTGTTCCGAAGACCGTAACCGCTCAAGCGGTGGTACTGGTCTTGGCCTCGCCATAGCATTACGTGCCATAAAACTTCACAATGGCGACATCACACTCAAAAACCGTGAAGGTGGCGGACTTATCGCCGAAATTTTGCTACCGCTCAACTAAAACCCGGTAATAGCTCGTGCTGCCTGATAAGGCTTGCGAACTCTTTATCTGACTTGCTTTTACTAGCGGGTTGCGCTACACTCTGAGCGAAATTTAACGACAAAGGATGCTATCGCATGCATATCTATCGTACCCATAACTGTGGTGAATTACGCGGCACCGACTGTAGCAAACAGGTTAAACTTTCCGGCTGGCTCCATCGCAAGCGCGATCTTGGCGGCGTCATGTTTGTGACTCTGCGCGACAACTACGGCGTAACCCAGCTGATGGCCGCACCAGGCAGTCAGGCACACAGCGACTTTGACAAGATCAGGGTCGAATCGGTAGTAACCATCGAGGGCACTGTTATCAGCCGCGGCGCAAACAGCAACCACGATATGCCGACCGGCGAAATAGAAGTCGAAGTCAGCACGGTAACTCTGCAGAGCGCCGCCGATGTGCTGCCATTTCAGGTCGCCGACGAAGACAACGCCCCAGAAACCACGCGGCTCACCTACCGTTTTCTTGACCTGCGCCGCGAAAAGCTGCACAAAAACATACTTTTGCGGTCAAAGGTCATCGCCAGCATCAGAAGACGCATGACCGAAATGGGCTTCAACGAATTTCAGACGCCAATTCTCACCAGCAGCTCACCGGAAGGGGCCCGCGATTATCTGGTGCCCAGCCGCCTCTACCCGGGCAAATTTTACGCGCTGCCACAGGCACCACAACAGTTTAAGCAGCTGCTGATGGTTTCGGGCTTTGACCGTTACTTTCAGATTGCACCCTGTTTCAGAGACGAAGATGCACGCGCTGACCGCTCACCCGGTGAATTTTACCAGCTCGACGTCGAAATGTCTTTTGCCACCCAGGAAGACGTATTTTCGCATCTCGAAAAGCTTTTTTATGGCCTGTTTACCGAATTTTCCAACTGGGATGTAACCAAACCGCAGTTTCCAAGGATTCCATACGAAGAAGCTATGCGCAAATACGGCGTTGACAAGCCAGACCTGCGCTACGGACTCGAAATAGAAGATGTTTCAGATATTTTCGCCGCATCTGATTTTAACGCCTTCAAGTCGGTTGTCGAAGGCGGCGGCGTGGTCAGGGCACTCTGCGTTCCCAACGTTGCCGACAAATCACGAAAGTTCCTGAAAGACCTCGAAGATTTCTCCCGCGAAAGCGGCGCCAAAGGCCTTGCTTCATTGATTTTTGTCAGCGGCGACGTCAAGGGCAGTCTCGCCAAACCTCTCACCGACAGCACCAAAGACGCACTGCGCCAGAAGTTCAACGCGCCTGACGGCAGTGGCATCTTTATCATAGCCGACAGCGCCGATAAAGCTTCGGTAATTCTTGGCAAAGTCAGAATAAGACTGGCTGACGAACTTGATCTGCGCGAAAAGAATGTCTATCGCTTCTGCTGGATCGTCGATTTTCCGATGTTTGAAAAAGACGAAGAGACCGGCGCCACCCAGTTCAGCCACAACCCGTTCTCAATGCCCCAAGGCGGCATGGAAGCGCTTCTGACCAAAGACCCA
>MFYY01000195.1:0-2548 GCA_001787855.1 Candidatus Riflebacteria bacterium GWC2_50_8
TATGTGCTGGCTGTCGCATCGCCAAACAGCTCTGATTTCAATATACAGGCAAGCAGAGATGCGCAGCCGGTGATTACCGATCCTGGCTCAGCCTTTCGAGAGTTTGAGCGTATGGCTGCAGCAAGAACGCCTGTTGACATGCCGATCAGTGCTGCGCTTGAGCCGGTGCCGCAGGCGTCACCGCAGGTCGGTGTCAGCGAAAACTTTTATATTCCGGCTTATGGCTCGGTCGCTACTGATACGGCTTATCCAAATAATGTTATCAGCGCAACCTGTGTTGGGTTGACCAGCAGGACTGCCATTTATGTTGATGATGCGATTACCACCCCGTCAAATACTCTCGTCACCGAGGTGCGCAAGCGGTTTGAAGAAGTAATACAGCCGGCAGTAAACGATTACTTTGGCCAGGAACCGGCACAGGGACCAGATGGTGAAAGTCGGATTACCATTCTGCTGACTGATTCCATGAAAAATGGCATTCTCGGCATCTTTTATGGTGTCGATCTGTCGGCGCGAAATCCTGCCGATATCCAGTTGCGTGAAAGTAATGGACGCAAAATGCTTTATGTTACTTATACCGAAGATAATGATGCAACGCGTTACGGTACTATGGCGCATGAATTTCAGCACATGGTTAACTACTGGCAGAAGCGTCTCAGTGGCGGAACTTACGAAGCGACCTGGTTGAATGAAGGCTTGTCGAAGTTTGCCGAAGAAGTCTGCGGATACGGGGTTCTGCAGGGCGACCAGAATACAGCACTGCTGATAGAACTTTCACAGGAAAGGTTTAACGCGACTAACCCGCTTTCTTTAACCAATTGGGTAGGTCTCGACAGTTACGGTCTCTCTTACCTGTTCGTCAGGTTTCTCGCCCAGGAAAACCGCTATGGCACCACCTATCGCGAAGTTACCCGAGCTCTGGTCAGTTCGTCAAAAACCGGAACTGCCAACGTAGCAGCGGTTACCGGTGAGGCATTTGATGTTACGCTGGCAAAATGGGGTCTTAGTCTGTATCTGAACCGGTATCTGTCAACAAACAGCAAGGACTACGGTCTGGCCGGTCTCAATCTAAGTGGCACCTACTCAGGTGTAACTCTGCCGGGTTTTAGACCGCAGGTGATTACGACTTCTCAGGCCACAATAAAATTGCCGGCAAATGGCGTGCGCTGCTGTGAGCGCACCAGCACTGGCGCAGGTTCGACCAACATTGAAGTCACATCACCAACCGGTGCTATGAAGCTATGGTTCTTTGACCAGCGCCCATAGGCAGGATGAATCGGTTTAATGTTGGATTCTTTTAAGCAGATGTTTCTGCTATAGCCTGTTCGCTGGCTGATGTTGAGCTAAAATCTATGCTCAGCCGACGAAGATCAGGAAAAAAGTTGTCAGCATGAAGATCCAGACCGAAACAATCGCAATCAGGTTCCAGTCGAATTCCTGTTCGACTTTTTCAAGAAAGCTGCGGTTGTCTGTGTTTTCTTCTGACATTTAATTATCGCTGGTGATAAAGGTTCTTTCGGCACTGGAAATCAGAGTCTGACGTTTGGTGAGTTCAGCATTGCCCGGGTGCTCGCGTGAAACTAATGCAATAAGGGCGCTTGCGGCCTTGAGATTGCCGAGATCGATAAGCTTGTCGAGCAGTAAAATGTTTGGCTCAAGTTCAGTTGGGTGCTGTGGCATATCGCGTTTGCTGGTGCCATCGGGTGCGGTGAGCTCAAGCCCGCATTTCGGACAGAAATATTCGTGTGGCCGGCAGGCATTAAAACATTCAGTGCAGTTGAACACTGATTTGCCGACCCAGACAACTGCCTTTTGAATGAGGCGGGTGCCGGAAACGAATCCGGGACCTTCTTCCTTGATAATAATGTTGTCTGGGAGAAAATCATTTTTGAACGATCTGGCTGCTTTATGCACCTTACCGTCAAAGGTTTCACCTATAGTCTGGATTCTTTGAATAGCATTCGATTTTTCAAGAATGGCTATCGAATCGCGGGCGCGGGCGTACACATCCCGGTTTTCAGGACTCTGGGCCAGGCGGTTCGCTGTTGTTGTAAGTGTTTCGAAAAGATATACACATTCTTCAGGGGCAAATGAGAAGCGTTCTGCTTTGGTGTTGGCTTCACGAGATTTTATTACGCTGCGCAGGGTGGCTTCGAGATCAACGATGCGCTGCTGCAGCATTTCTTTCTCGCGAACAGCTGCCTCAGGGTTTGCCTGATTAACAGCTTCGCGAAGTTTCATTGCCTCAGTCTGCGCGCCGGTAAGGGCTTTTTCCAGATAACTTATTTTTGCTTCTGTAGCTGCGACATTGTTGCGATAAGAATCGGCTGATGGCAATACGCTCAGTTCAGCCTCCAGTTCGCTTATTCTGGTTCTGAGAATCGAGTTTTCATTGCGCGCGGCCGAAATCTCTGCCAACTGTGTTTTGAGGCCTTCGATCTCTGATTTATCCATTTTCATGGCATCCATCAGGGCATCTTTGCTCTTGGACAGCTCAATCTCTTTTTTCTGCAATGCCTGCCGTAATTGATGTATGGTTTCTTCGCCT
>MFYY01000195.1:2586-14914 GCA_001787855.1 Candidatus Riflebacteria bacterium GWC2_50_8
ACTGGCTTGTTAAGAAGATCTTCAATCTCTTTTTTAAGCTGGGCAACCTGCTCAATCAGAGCAGCTTCTGCCTTCTGTCTTTTCAGCAGTTCGTCCTGGTAGTTGAGAAATTTGTCACCAGTATCCTGCGTCTTGTTCATTTCCAGAAACAGGGATTCTTCGAGCTTGGCGTTGGTTGCCTTAAGAGCTTCGAGTTCGCGCTCAAGCTTCATGTAGTCTTCTGTGTTGCGCGGATCGTGATAGGCGGCGCCTTCAAGCTGAACGATCGTGGAGCGCAGGGTAAAGGTCATGCTCTGGACCTGCCGCAATACATCGTCTCTTGATTCTTTGGAGCTGAGCGAAGGGACTTGTCCTTTGAGATAGACAAGAAGATTTCTCACTATTTCATCAAAAGCCAGATTTTTCACTGATTATGTTCCAGTTTAGTCATTTTAAATTCTGAGATTACTGTAAATGCCGTATTATTGCAAGACAGATTATTTGTCTGCCTGCTTGAACCTGTATACACCATGTGCTACCAGGTAAGCAACTGTTGTCAGAGTTACTATAATCAATATATCGTCATTAATTGTTACTTTTGAAAGATCTAGAAACATTGCTTTGCGCAGAGCAGAAAAAATATAGGTGGAGGGCACGAATGGAGCGGCCGAGCGCACGATATCACTTGAATGCTGAAGGCTTGGAATCATCTGAAAAAATAGAAAAATCGTTGTTCCGATGGCGTTAACAGCGGCCTGAGTTTTAGCAAAATTTGCGACGATCAGACCGGTGAAGATAGTCATCAGTGAACCTGAAAAAATTATCAGCACAAGATAGCCGCTATTATCGCCCCATTTTCTGTTGATACTGAGCATTACAAATATGGTCGTGACCGCCAGAAAAAGGCTGAACATCGACTTGCCGGTTATGAACTCGCTGGTTTTTATCTGAGTTAAAAAAACCGCGTTGAGCGTTCCTTTTTCGCGTTCTTCGACAATGGCCATGGGTAACGCCAGAAAGCCGACCATACCCATCGCCATCACCATAAGCATCGGAAACATGCTGTCAGCCATGGCATTGGCGTTGCTGCTGCTGCCAGCTACTGCCTCTACCTTGAATTCAAAGGGAAGCGGTTGCGGAGTCATGCCAAGTTGCGAGCGAATTTCAGCCTCAAAAACACTTTTTAGAGTCTCAACCCCGAAATCTGGAATATGCGGGGGATAGAGCAGGGTAACCGACTGGTGTTTCGGGTTGCGCGAAGAAATGATTTCGGGCAGAATGATGCCAAAGCGGACTCTGCCCTCAAGAATAGCAGATTCCAGATCGTGTCGGTTTTGATAAAACGTTATTTTTTTGCTGAGGCCCTTGCCGATAAGTGATTCGATCAGTGGCTGTTGCGGGCTGCTGATGACACCGATTTCGGGCAGCGCTGCCGAGGTTTTGCTGCCGCTCATCACGTTCGTGAAAAGCAGTGAGAGTATGATCGGGGTCAGTACCATCAGGATGACCTGATAATTGCGCATGCTGTCGAGAAGATCTTTGCGTAATATCGCCAGAATTGCCCTTGAGTTCATGCTTCTGCTTCCTCTGAGTTCGATTTCCAGCGCGCGCCGGTAACTTTCATGAATACTTCTTCAAGAGTTGCTTCCTGAGAATGAATTTTCAATAAATGTCCTGAACTGACGATCTGTGCAAGGGCAGCCAGATCGTTTTTGTCTTCAAGAGAAAAATCTTTTGTCTGACTGGTTCCATTTTCAGTAAACTCTACGGCTGCTGCCTTGCGGCCATATTTGTTTTTCAGGTTTTGCGGGCTGTCGCAGGCAACTATTTCGCCAAGATTCATTATGGCCAGGCGATCGCAAAGCTGGTCGGCCTCTTCCATATAATGTGTGGTGAGAAAGACGGTCGTGCCAACGTTTCTGAGCTTGAGCACCAGGTCGCGGATCAATCTTGCAGAATGAGGATCCAGGGCAGAGGTCGGTTCGTCAAGAAAGAACAGTCGAGGTTTGTGAAGCAGTCCGCGTGCGATAAGGGCGCGCTGACGAAGGCCGCGGCTGAGGTCTTTGCATGCTTTGTTCTGATGTTCAACTAGAAAAACCTCTGAAATTACTTCGTCGATGCGCGATTTGTCGATATTATTAAGCGCGGCAAAGAACTCAAGGTTCTGGCGAATAGTGATTCGATCGTAAAGATTCTGGTAATCAGGCACCACTCCTACCTGGCTGCGGGTATTGGCGATCTGATCAGGGACATCATAGCCGAGAATGTTGATGCGACCATTTTTGAATGGGATTTCGCCGATCATCATCCTGATCGTCGTCGTTTTCCCGGCACCGTTTGGGCCAAGAAATCCAAAAATCTCTCCATGCTGTACGCAAAAGGATATTCCTTTTACTACTTTTGTCTGGCCATAGGCCTTCTCAAGTCCATTGACTTCAATTGCGCAACTGGTCATGCGACTATCCTTATATAATGTACCTGCTATTGGATTGTAACAGATTGACAGTTTTAATGCATTGTGGTTGAATGAAATTCAGAAAAGAGGACACATGACAACATCACAAAAAAAAGCTCGGACCTTTGTTGTTACCAGTTTCCAAGGTGGTATAGGAAAAACTTTTATTGCCTCGGGGTTTGCTTCTTCCTTGCAAAAAAAAACCGGCAAGCCGGTTGCTCTTGTCGAATTCAATCTTATGCGTCCTTCGACTCTGCTTGATCAGCTTGACGAGAAGGTTCAGGTTAAAACCAGTTTTCTTGAATACTATATGGGCAACTGGGCATCGCTTTCAGCAAGTAATCTGGCCAGTATGTTCACTTCTCATCAGGGCGTTTATTACATCCCGTTTTGCGGAAACAGGCCTGGCGAGACTTTGCAGCCCAGATTTCATCTGAGCGAGAGCGAGTTGTCTGAATCTTTGCAGCATCTGCTCAAGCTGTTTGAAGAGCTTGAAGGATATGTTGTTGTCGACATACACTTTCAATTGTCTCCCTTGCCGGTATTTCTGCTCAGCCGCGCCGATGCGATGCTCTATGTTTATACTTCGCAGCCTCCTTCGCCTGCGTTTGCTCATAAATTCAGAGATGAGGCCAGCTGCCGTAGCGGCCTGGCTGAAAAAATTCTCTGGATCAGAAACCATGCTGAAGACACCACTGAGAATAGTGAAAACCGCCTTTTCGAAAGAGAATGCGCTATCCCCCTCAGCGGTGAGCTTTCCGTAGAATCTGGCGAAGACAGTCTTGAACAGAGCATGCAAAACCTGCTCAAACATGCCATGATCATGCCTGCTCTCGGTGTTCTGCCCGATGAAGATCGCGGGATTGTTGGCGTCATTCCCCCGGAAATTATTGAATACCAGCGTGAACTAAGAGCTGAAGTGGTCGGAGAACTCGACAAGAGTTTTGGAATTTCTGACCATGAATTGCGCGAAAAAGTCGAAGCAAAAATTGACGCTGCGATGCATAGAACACCTCCTCCCAAGCTTAAAGGGCATAACGCAGAAGCTGAGGTTAAAAAGTTTCTCATTGACGAGATTCTAGGCCTGGGCCCGCTCGAAGAATTCATGCGCGACGATGAAGTCGACGAGATAATGGTGAACGGCCCCGACAAGGTGTTTGTCGAAAAGAATGGGCGCCTGATCCTTACTGATCGAAAATTTAACAATACCGACCATGTGCGCACTGTAATCGAGCGCATTCTGATGCCGGCCGGCCGCACTGTTAACGAGCGTACTCCCTATGTCGACGCACGTCTGGCCGACGGATCACGCGTTCACGCAATTATTCCGCCACTGGCTCTGACTGGCCCCATGATAACTATTCGCAAGTTTTCGAAGGTTCCCATCAGTATGGATGACCTGGTCTACAGGTTTAAGAGCGTATCCGCTGCGGCTGCTGAATTTCTCAAACTTTGCGTACATCTGAAAAAGAACATAATTGTTTCTGGCGGTGCCAGCTCAGGCAAAACCACTCTGCTCAATGTGCTGTCTAATTTTATTCTGCCCAACGAACGTGTGATCTGCATAGAAGACTCTGCAGAACTAAAACTGACGCAAACGAACCTGGGCCGGCTTGAAGCAAGACAACAGGGAACTGAGGCTAAAACTCAGATTACCATCAGAGATCTGGTTCGCAATGCTTTGAGAATGCGCCCGGACCGAATTATTGTCGGCGAATGTCGTGGCGCTGAGGCAATTGACATGTTGCAGGCGATGAATACCGGCCATGATGGCTCTTTGACAACTTTGCATGCCAACACGCCAAGAGATGCTCTGGCCAGGCTCGAAACCATGGTGTTGATGGCGGGAGTCGATCTTCCGCTGCGCGCCATACGCGAGCAGATCGCCAGTTCAGTTAATTTCGTCGTTCAGAACGGTCGTCTCGCTGATGGCAGTCGACGACTTCTCGAACTGGTTGAAGTTATCGGCATTGAAGACAATATCATACAAACCCAGACCATCTTCAAATTTGAGAAAAAGTGGATTGGCGAAGATGGGCACGTGGTTGGAGAACTCCTTCCTACCGGAGTTCTGCCGGAATTCATCAGGTCTATTCCAGGTAGTTTCCTTGAACAGAACGCGCATCTGTTTAAAATGAAAGGCCCAACCGCCAAAATTGAGGAGGCAGCACGCTCATGACACTTATTCCGGCAATCAAGATCCTGGCCATACTGGGGGGGATTATCGGTATTTATTTTGTGCTGGAAGAGCAGCTTGATATCAGCTTTGATCCCAGCAAGATCAGCAAAGATAAAGATCCCAGCGGTCGCTCCCGTTATCTTCAGAGTGTAACTGGAACGAATCTCGAAGATCAGCTTATTGAGGTTCTGCTGATGATAAGTTCCTGTCTTAAGGCCGGCCGCAACCTCGATCAGGCTTTTGAACTTATTGCCGTAGCAACCCCGCCGCCAATCTGTAACGAGTTCAGGACCCTGGTTCAGGAAAGGCGTCTCGGCACCTCCATGGTTGAAGCTCTTACCAATCTGGCTTCACGTGTTCCGAGTCCCGATCTCAAACTGGCGGTCAACGCCACTATTTTTCAGCAGGAAACCGGTGGAAACCTCGAAGATCTCTATCGCCAGATCGTATTGACTGTTGCCGAACGCAAAAAAATCATGGGCAAGGTCATAGCTGGAACGGCTCATGCGCGCGTTTCAGGCAATCTCGTCGGTTCGATTCCAATCGCGCTTGCAGCTCTTATTACTTCCTTTCATCCACAATATCTTGTGCCGATGCTTGAAAACCCGGTGGGGCAGGCCGTTCTTATTACATCGATCGCTGCTGCGATAATAGGTCTGATGTTTATTAACCGCATGGCAGGCTCAATTCTGCCCGAAGCAGAAGAAGCCGTTGTCGCCAAAAATGAGGCGCGTGCTAAAGGTCAGGCGAGATGGCCAGTTCTGAGGGCATTTATCTCCCCGCTTACTGCTCTAAACCGCTCTATTTCGGGTGAGTATTGCAAGCGCCTGCGCGCAGAAGTCAAGTTTCTGCTGGAAGCTTCCAACAAGGCTGCAGAATTCTCTGCGGACGAATATATCGCAATAATGGAAGTTTCGGCGATCGTCTTTCTTTCTCTGCTGGTCATTTTTGTTAACCCGTTTACATTTAATCTGTTGTTCGGGTTCATCGTGGTTGTTCTGCTCAGCCCGATAGGGTTCAGGCTGCCACGCATATATCTTGGTCACCTGATCAAGAAGCGCCAGAAAAATATCGAGTTTGAGTTGCCATACGTCATCGATCTGCTGTCGCTTGCTATTGAATCAGGCCTGGATCTCACCGGTGGTATCGCTAAGGTCGTCGAAAAATCACGAAATACTGATATTATCGTTGAGTTCAAAATGTTTCTGTCTGACACCAAAGTCGGCAAGAGCCTTGAAGAAGCGCTTGCAGATATGGCTGAACGCGTAAGAGTTTTGTCGTTCTTCTCGTTTGTCAGTTCGCTGATTCAGGCTCAGCGTCTGGGCGCAGAAATAGGGCCTACTTTGCGCGCACAGGCTGAGCAGATGCGTTATCAGAGAATGATAATGGCCGAAGAACGTGTTAACAAGCTGCCGGTTAAGCTGCTTGTTCCATTGGTCATTCTTATTTTCCCGAGTATTTCAGTGTTGCTGATCGGGCCTGCCTTGTTGCAGATGCAGAAAAGCATGCCTGGAATCATTGAAGCGAGCGGCCCGCGAGCTAATAAGCCAGGCGCTGCCGTAGGCAAAACTGCTACAGCCAATGGTAACCTGAGCAATTCGATTATTCTTCGTGACAGCGCTGCGAAAGTAAAAAAGAATTCGCCAGCTGCCGACAAGCCAGAAAAGCCGACGGCCGGGGCTTCTGTGAATCCTTTTTTCAAGCCAGTTGCAGAGCCGGCGCCCGTTCTGACAACTCCGCAAAGTGGCGTGGAACAAGGTGTTGCCGGGGCTGAAGGTAACATTTCGATTTTCGCACCTGAGATTGTGCCGGTAGTTGTGCCTGATAAAATTCCAGAATCACAAGATGGGAAGTCGGGCAACTAAGCCTGACTTTCTGAAATTCTGAGAAAACTATGATAGAGCCAGGCTGTCGAATTCTTATCAGCGCCTGTCTGGTTGGCTGTAAATGTAATTACAAAGCGTCTGAGGCGTCAATATATGCCTCAGACGCTGCTTTTTGGGATCGGCTTTTCCGAATTTATCAGCTTTTGCCGGTATGCCCGGAGCAGTTGGGCGGCATGTCTACACCGCGCATTCCTTGCGAGCTTCAGGCCTCATCGGGGCTGGTGTTGCAGGGATGCGGCTGCGTGCTTAATCGTGAGGGACTTGATACAACTGACTGCTTTGTTAAAGGCGCGGCAGAGGCTTTGCGCCTGGCAACGCTCCATGGTGTCGAGCTGGCGGTATTAAAGAGTCGGAGTCCTTCTTGTGGCGTCAATGAAATTTATGATGGTACATTTTCTGGCGGTCTGGTTCGCGGTTCTGGCGTAGCTGCGCAGGCGTTGCTTAGCTCTGGTATCAGGGTTGTTGATGAGCTCGAGTTTTGTAAAATGCCAGAGGTGCGACTCGCAACTCGTCTCTAGCGGCCGTTTTCTTTGTCAATGCGTCTTTTGTGCGGTACCGCGTTTGCGACTGTGATCAATGCTGCTGTGTTTTCTGAAAAAATGCCGAAAATATCCCGCTTGAACTCGCTTGAACAGAGGCGCAAAAATGTACACTGATTTTTTTTTACGCGGCAATCGTACGGCTGGTCTCAAAAGCTGAGTGTACGCCACTTTGCGCAATAATACTTATTGACCTGCGCGGCTTCGTTTGTTATTATCGGCACGACGTTAAGAAAAAATTAATACAACGTGCCTGGGGAAAGCTGGAGATGGGGTTTCTAAGTAGTTTTAAAGTCATGAAGATTGAAGGTCATGACAGCGATACCGTTACCTTCAGAACTTCGCGAGTCTGCGTGGCGCTTGGTGCACTTTTTATAATTGCCGGAATCGGCATAATCATACAACTGCTGCGTGGTAAGCTGTTTTTCTCGTTGTTTGGTTTTTGTCTGTTCTGTCTAGCTGTCTCGGCCGGCTTTATTCTGGCAGGGCTTGTCCTGGTTACTTATCGAAAGGACGTTGGAATCACCAGGTCGCAAAGAAAAATTTCTCTGCTTGAATCCAGCATCCTCGGCGTGCGCTCAACTGCCTACCACTTTGATGAACTATTGAATGTTGAGCTTACCAGAAACTCAGAATGCTTCCTGACCAATACCGCCAATCTCTGGGTAGTAAAGGTTTTTATAAATGATGGCGATGGCTTTTCGGTTGAAAGGGTTTTTTCATCGATCTGTGCGCGTGAAGCGAAATATGCTGCCGAGATCATTGCAGTTGCAACCGGTAAAGAGCTTATTGTCAGCTGTATGCCCGAGGAACGCCTGATTCTGGGACGAGTCTGATCAGCGTCTGTTCGCATGCAATATTTTGTGAACCCGGTCTTTTTTCGCCCTGATCAGCGCCTTTAACGCTTCGATGTCCGATTTTACTGCCAGTCGATCGCTCTTTTCTTCTGCCGGGGCGGTAATCGCGGCGAACTTAAGCACTTCGTTCATCAGCTTGGCTGCTTCATACCAGGTTACAAACTCGTTGCCGGCAAATCTGCCGTCGCCATAGCCAAGAACCAGACCACAGCCAGCAAGTTTAAGAAGAGACTCGAATTCAGGCTGTTCTATTGATACATCTCGATAATCAATTTTTTTAGCATTCAGCCGATCGCGGGCAAACTCATCGAGAATGTATTCCAGAGCCAAAGCAAGATGGCGTCGACGAGTGAATGAATCACTGCTGTTGTCGGAGAAAATTGTCTTAATACGAACCTGATCGACTTCTTTACCGGCTCTTGCGAAAACCCCGTTAAGCATCTCAGTGAGATCTGCTGCGCTGACAAATGAGTCGCCGTCAAAGCTCGGTCTGAGAATGATCTTGTCAAAAGCTCCGCCCTGAGTGAGATTTTCAATGATTTCCATCATCGGGTGACTGAGCGGAATATCTATAAAACTAAGCTTTTCGGCGGGTCTTTTACTCATCATTTCTGATGAAACAGCTTCGTAGAACCTGTATAGAAAGAATACTGCTTCACGCATGTTCAGGTTTCGTCCCTTGCCAAGAGTGCCATCAGGGTAGCCTCTGACGATGTATTTGGACTGTAGCCACGCAACTGCATTAGAGTATTTTTCGGCGACCCGGTAGTCTCTGTAGTTTTTGGCTTTGTCACCATTCAGGCTGATAAGTTCTTTGCCTGAAAGAATAAGAGTTGCCCGGGCCAATATCTCAAGTGTGCTGGCGCGCGACATCTTGCCAGAACCTGTTTTGCCGGTAAGAATTCCTGACCTGACCAGTTCGCTGATTTCTGCTGAATCCTGGGCGCCAAGCAGCATCAGAGTTAGCGACAGTTTTTCAGCAAAGCCTGCTGTCGTGATTTTCCTATTTAATGTTGCTGTCTTCAGCTGTTCTGTAGATATCAGGCCAATTTCGCAGCCAAGTCTGATTTCGCGGGGAAGGCGACCGAGATCGTTGCTGGCGAGAACCATTTTGATCAGGCTGTTTCCGCCGAGCAGAGCAATCGAGAGTATGGTCAGCAGGGCCCCGGTTATAAAATAGTTGTTCGCCTGTTTCATGTGTGCGCTCCATCTAATGATATCTTGCTAGAGATATCGGCATCTGTTTATCGAGGCATTAGAGAATGCATAACAATCACCGGCTTTTATCGGCAGTTTGAAAGACTGGTTGTCAAGCCCTGATAATGATAGAATGTAAAAAAAATTACGCAGGAGACAAACGATGAAAGCTGTTGCACAATTGGTTGCAGTTTTTTTACTGCTGACTTCATTCGCGGTTTCTGCCGCCGGTGTTGAATCGGCAGCACAGATTTTTACTTTCGATAATGGACTGAAAGTTTACATCAAGCCGGTTCACTCCAGCCCTGTTGTCGCACTGAACATCTGGATAAAAGTTGGTTCGGTGAACGAAGAGCCAGGAGAAGAAGGCTACGCGCACCTTATAGAACACATGATGTTCAAGGGAACCCCCACTTATCCTTATGGTGCGCTTGATAATGAGATAAAGAAAATCGGTGCCGAGCAGAATGCTTTTACTGCGAATGACTATACCAGCTATTACCTGGTTGGAGCATCACAGTATTTTGACAAAATGATGCAGCTGCAGGCTGACGCGGTTTTGAACAGTGCATTTGATGAGGCTGAGCTCAAAAAGGAAAGTCAGGTTGTAATCGAAGAATTGCGTATGAGTCTCGACAACCCGAGCAATCGCATCGTGCAACTGATCATGGAAGAGGCTTTTCAGCTGCACCCATACCGCCATCCTATCGTCGGGTATCTTAAGAATCTTGAAGAGATTACTCGCGAAAAGCTCCATGCTTTCTATAAAAAATTCTATGTGCCATCCAATATGTGGGTCGTAATCGTTGGTGATGTAAAAATGGACGAAGCGGTAGAGGCGGTTCGCAAATATATGGGAAGCGCACCAAATGTGCCGGTGCCGGCTCAGAAAATTTTGGAAGAACCTGTCCAGGAAAGCATGCGCACCAGGATTGAATATGCCGATCTGCAGCATGCCTACGTAAGAATGGGATGGAAAGTGCCTGGGATCCAGAACAATGACCGATTTCCGCTCTATGTTACCGCCAGGCTTATCGGCGGCGGCATGTCCAGCTGGCTCTGGCGTGAACTGGTTGAAAATCAGCAGCTTGCCGTCTCCGCCGGAGCTGGCTACTATTCAAGCCAGTATCCTATGCTTTTTCAGGTGGGTGGGATAACTTCGCAGAGCAAGGTGCGACCATTCATCGAATCTGCCCGCAGAATTGTCTATCGTCTGCATAAGGGCGAAATTGACGATGCTGAACTCGAAAAAGCCCGACAACAGATTATCGCCGAAGATATCTATGATCGCGAGAAAGCTGAAGATCAGGCCACCAACTACGGCCATTTTGCCATGCTCGCCGATATTGAAGATGCTGATCGTTTCGTTGAAAACATCCGTCAGGTGACTAAAGAAGATATTGTTGCCGTGGCTAAAAAGTATTTCAATGACTCTAACCTTACCATTGCCAGGCTTGAACCGGAACCGCCGGCTCCAGATGCAGTCCCCGAGATGGTGACGCTAGATAATGGTATCAGGCTGATATTGAAGCAGAACAATACGGCGCCACTGGTGGCGGTCTCACTAAAAATTGCCGCTGGCGGCCTGATAGAGCAAAGCCGAGAGGCAGGTCTGGCCAATATGGTTGCTGAGATGCTGCAACGTGGAGCTAACGGTTTGAGCAGTAATGAAATTGCCGAGAAGTTTGAAGGTATGGGCTCCAAATTCAGGGTGCAGGCAAGCAAGAGTTACGTGTCTTTCGATTTGACCTGTCTTGCTGAAAATTTTATGCCGTCTTTTGAACTGCTCTTGAACATTCTTGACAAGCCTGATTTTCCTGCTTCAGAACTTGATAAACTTAGAAAGCAGGTTGAAGACTGGATAAAGGCCGATGAAGATGATTTGTACAAATATACCTCACAGGGGGCTCTCGAAGCCTTGTTTCCTGATACTCCGGTAGGCTATTCAGCCTATGGCAGGATCGACGACATCAAACGCTTTAAAACTCAGGATCTTAAAGACTTCCACAAGAAGCATTATGTTGGTTCCAATATGGTTGTGGCAATTGTTGGTGACTTTTATTCGCGAGAACTGAAAGAATCTTTACTGCAGGGCCTGGGCCGATTCTCTCAGGGCAAGGCGAATGAGCTAAAGCCTTTCAAGTTAAAGGATATCGCTGAGCCTCTTGAAGTCAAACAGCAAAAGAACCGCGAACAGGCGCAGATTATCTATACTTCGCGAACCTTTGCGGCAAACGATGAAAAAGTTGCTCCCATGGCGGTTGCTACTACCATACTTTCAGGCAGTATGTCTTCTCGCCTGTTCAAGAATCTGCGGGCCAAAGATTCGCTTGCCTATTCAACCTGGGCGTTCAATGTCGGCATGGCGAACGGTGGTTATTTTCTTGCTTCGATAAGCACTGCGGCGTCAAAGGTTGCTACCGCTACTCAGCGCCTCAAAGAGGAAATCGATTTGTTCCGCGACCAGGGATTTACCGACGAAGAATTCGAAGACGCCAAGAAGTATCTGATCGGTCAATACGCTCTGACCTTCGTCGATAACGCTTCTATGGCCGATAATTTTGCTTCTGACGAGTTCTTCGGTAAGGGTTTTGATTATTTTCGCAAGTATCCCAACCTGGTTAATGCCGTTACTCGCGAACAGGTAACCGAAGTAGCCCGCTCTTACCTGCTTGCCAGTGGATCATACAGTCTCGCGATAACACAACCCTGACCTGCATTAAAAAACCGGCGGTCAGCACATATCGTCTGACCGCCGGTTTTTTAATGCCTGTTACAGGTTAAGAGCCATAACGCTCTTTGATTTTATCGAGCACCATGAAGCCTACTGCTACTGATGCGCGCGAAATTACAACGGCAACACTGATGAGAAATAAAGCGGTGAGAATGGTCATCTGTTTTCTCCAATATTATCCAGTCAGACAGCAGCTACGGGTATGGTATTAAAATTCAGGTTGCGCGCACGCATTGATGCGAGGACTTCCGGGCCAACACGCGTAATACTGCCTGCGCCCATCGTAAAAACGACATCGCCCGGTTCAATGTAATTGAGCAGGTGCAATTTGACGTCATCGACGTTTTTAACCATTTTAACTTTGCGGCGATGCGATACCGGCATGTTGTCAAGAATCACGCGACTGGTTACCCCGGGAATAGGCTTCTCGGAGGCTGGATAAATATCAGTAATAAAAAGCTTGTCACAATTGTCAAAACAGCGCCCGAATTCATGAGATAAA
>MFYY01000195.1:14952-16252 GCA_001787855.1 Candidatus Riflebacteria bacterium GWC2_50_8
CACCACACGGCGGGCGCCAAGTGACGTGGCGGCTTCGAGGGTAGCTTTGATTTCGTTGGGATGATGGCCGTAGTCGTCGATGAAGGTAACACCTTCGCATTCGCCCTTCTTTTCAAAACGCCGGCCGGCACCAAGAAAGTGGCTAAAGCCGGTCTGGATGTCACTGAGTGGCATGCCAATTTCAGTGCAGAAAGCGATGACCGAAAGAGCGTTGAGCACATTGTGGCGCCCGGGAACCGAAAGTTCAAAACGGCCGTAATTGCAACCGGCAACCGTCAGGTCAAAGCTCGACCCATATGGTAGATAACTGATGTTTGCGGCCATAAAATCGGCCGGAGTGTCGATGCCGTAAGTTACTGTGCGCAGTTTTTCAGGAACCGCCAGATTGCGGGTAAGCGTATCGTCGGCACACATAAAAAGGGCACCATCTGGCGAAATATGGCTGGCAAAAACTTCGAAGGCCTTGATAATAGCAGCTATGCTGTCATAATGATCGAGGTGATCGTTATCAATATTGGTGATTACGCCATATTTGGGAAAATACTTGAGAAACGTTGCATCGCTTTCGTCTGATTCGGCAACGAACAACTCTGAGTGGCCGGCAGAAGAATAACCGCTGAGAGCGGCAACATAGCCACCGACTACGCAGGTTGGGTCTTTATCGGTCATTTTGAGAACGGTTGCCAGCATTGAGCTTACTGTGGTTTTTCCATGACAGCCGGCTACCGCGACGCCGCATTTTGAATCAAGAAACAGCTCGGCAAGAAGATCCGAGCGATGCATGACAGGAATATTTTTCTTGTGTGCGCTGGATAATTCAGGATTATCGGTCTTGATAGCTGTAGAAACCACCACCCGGGCAGTATCTGCCGGCAGGTTCCGCGCGCTGTGTCCGATAAAAATTTCAACCCCGCGAGCCTTTAAGGCTTCGGTACGTTCGCTTTCAGATATGTCTGATCCCGAAATTCTGTAGCCACGATTGAGGAAAATGTGAGCCAGGCCGCTCATTCCAACGCCGCCGATTCCAATGAAGTGAATCCTGCTTTGTTTTGTCATCTTAGTAATGTTGCGCCTCCTTGCAATTGCTGCCCCCGGCAGGTATTTTTCTTAATACTTATCGACAGTCATCTACAAAAGCTTAAGAAAAATCTTGGAAACAACTGCAATTCACTGGAATGATTGCCCTGTGCATACGGCGCTAAAAAATAACACAGATGAGCCCCATTTGCAAGAAAGCGGTTTAGGCGGATTTGTGCCGAAACAGCAGACAGTGCTCGCCTGAGGTCGAAAAAACGACAAT
>MFYY01000196.1:0-13237 GCA_001787855.1 Candidatus Riflebacteria bacterium GWC2_50_8
CCAGTTATCGTCATGAACGAATACAACGCCCAGACGATGAAACCGGCCGAAGCCACGCCGGCTACCGCCCGCGTGCCAAGTTTTTCGATCCAGTAGATGTCGACTACGTCGAACATCATCAGGCCAAGAAAGCCCGCGACCGCTGGCAACGAAATGCCGAAAACCCGTTTGTATATTGCGCTGTCCATCTGCTGCATCTGTTAATTGTAACTATCAGTCTATACGTATTATTCTTATGAAGAAAAATCCGCAGATTGCGCCGATTTCTCTGATTATGCAAGGTTAGCCAGTTTTGTGCCCTGGCGATAGCAAGTGCCAGGCGGGAGTCTGCTGTTAGCAGCTCAAAGCCCTGCAACCTGCCACGCGACTTCTGCAGCAACAGGCAATCCTTATAATCTGTGCAATCTGCGGATCATGTCTTCAACTGAAATATCACCAGGCCTGGATAACCCAGTCTAGAACGAGTCAGCGCTGTCTGTGATCTTGACTTTGTCGGCAACGATATACGACGGCATCGAAGCGGCTTCTGGCGCGCGGCGCCCGTAAGTGTTCGACAGGTTGACCGACTCGGCTTCACTCGAAATCAGGCGGACATTTCCAAAAACGTTCTGAAACGAATCGGTAATGCGCGACGAAAAAATCGGGCTGACGACTTTGCCGTTCTCGACCAGAACCGCGTTGAAGCGCGAACTGCCGGTAAACACGCCCTGGCTCGGGTTGGGAATGTTGAGATAATGCAGGGCCGGAATATAAATCACGCGCCCCATGCCTTTAACCGCTTCGAGCAGATCCGGCGACGCACTGCCCGGCTTCATGACGATACTTGGAGAACCGCCGGTGTGGCCGGTTGGCTGACGCCCATACTTCGCAGCAGTCATGGTGTCATACATCAGGTTCATCATGACGCCGTCCTTAACCAGCGGGAAATTGCCGCGCACCTTGCCGGCCATGTCAAAGCCAAACCGGAAAGTCTTATCTTCAGCCGGGTCATCGACGAGGTTTATGTTAGTGCCGAGAACCTGGTCACCCATTTTGTTTTTAGAAGTCCAGCCCTGCTTTTCTTCGTATGAACGACCGAATAAACCGGTATAGCAGGCCATCATGAGAACTTCAGCAAGAGCCGACGAACCGAGCACTACCGTGTATTCTCCTGGCTCGAGCTTGAAGCCGGCGTGGTCTTCGTAGGTCGGCAGCAACTGCCTGAAACCTTCGATAACATCGTCGACATCAAAATGTTCGAGACGCCAGCCGCTCTTGCACTGGCGCAGCTCCCACTTTTTCTGCGGGTGCTTGAGAACGACGTTGAAATCCTGGTCAGTGGCCAGATGATGCATGGTCATATCGTTGGCAGTCGAAACCAGAAAGAGTTCGACCGAGCCACTCGACCACGAACCGCTGAAATTATAAGCAGCGCCGACATTGTCGATTATCTGCTGATAGGCGTCAGCCTTGAACGCCGGGTCGAGATGCTCAAGACTCTGGTCATACTGCGCATTTTCGGCAACAGTAGCCTCGACAACCACCGAAATCGGCTGGTAATCCTTCGGGCTGGCTACTTCGGCTTTATCAACCGCAATCTGCAAAGCCTTTTCAACATATTCTTCAGAAGTCACATCGCCCATCTGAGTATGCGAACCAGTGCGGCGCCCGTTGATTACTTCGATATCAAGGCGGGTCAGGTTTTCTGAAGTGTTGAGAGAAACTGAGTTATTGCCAATGCGCATCAGGTGGCTCATCTCGCGGTGCAGCGAAAAAGAGGCATTAATGCCGCGCGCAGCAGCGCGGGCTCTGACCGCGCAGATCATTTCGTGTGCTTTATTTTTCTGCATGACTTACTTCCTTTCGCCGGTGATCACGTTATCGAAACGCACGACCGGAATGCCGTGGCCGAGCTGCATAATCTGATTCGGTTCGCCCTTGCCGCAGTTGTCAACCTGATAGACACACCAGGTCGAAGCGTCGCCAACCGCCGACAGCGAGTTGTAAAATTCGACGGTGTGGCCCTGATATGACGGATTGCGAAGAATCCGGGTCTTTTTGCCGTCTTTAACTTCCCAGGCGATTTCGGTGCTGAAATGAAAGTGTTCGCGGTTCGAGCCGATCGACCATGAAACCGGGTTATCGAGCACAACGCCGTCTTTGGTCGAAGCGATGATGTCTGCAAGAGTGCCATCATTGCCGGGAAGAATGTTAACGTTAGTCATGCGGTCGATCGGAGCGCGATAGAATGCGGTTGCGCGTGCAGCGCCGCCGCTTTCGCTGAAGACGGTGCGGCCAGCCTTCTGGTTGGCTTCATCGATCATCGGTCGCGAGCTGAGCGCGTTAACCAGCAAACCCTTGTCAATGAGCAGGTAGTCGCGTTCCGGTGTACCCTCGTCGTCAAAGCCATAAGAGCCCGGCGAGTTTTCGATGCTGCCAAAGGCGCTGACCGAAAGCTTGTCGCTGCCATAGCGCAATTTGCCGAATGAATCGAGATCGACAAATGAACCGCCGGCATAAGAAAGTTCGTAGCCAAGAATACGGTCGAGCTCAAGCGGGTGACCAATGGTTTCATGCACCTGCAGAAAGCCCTGTCCGGGCAGCAGGATAACTGAACGCTTGCCATATTCGAGTGCGTCTGCCTTGATCAGCTGACTGAGTTCATCCTTGATGCGCTCAGCATGTGTCGAAAACAGCTCAGGCTGGGTCAGCATCTCGTAGCCGCGCGTGCCTTTTCCTGTAGTAAAAAGCTCCTGGCTGCGGCGCTGCATCTGGCCATCAGTATCAAGGGCCATTACCATCATCTTGGCGAAAACATTGCTGAGATTGCGCTCAACTTGTGTACCTTCGCTGTTGAAGAAGAAAATATTCTTTTTCTGGAATTCGGCATACACATAGCGCTTGCAGATCCAGTCTTCTTTGAGGCGGGCATCAATGGCGCTGAGAAAATCAAGTTTTTCTTTGAGCGGAACCGTGAATGGATCCTGCTTGAGCGGCGAAGCGAAGTGTCCGGTGTGCCCCGGCTTTTTTGCCATGTGAAGAGGAACCCTGACCAATTTAGCCGCAGTTATCGCATTCTGCAGGGCCTGGTCGAAACAGGCATTCATCATCTTTGCATCGCTGGTTGCCGCAAAGCCCCAGGCGCCGCCGTAGAGAACGCGTACGCCAAGGCCGCTTTCAAAATTGGTATCGTTGGCTTCGAGGTTGCCATCATACAGAAACAGGGTTTCGGAGTCGTCGTTAGTGTAGAAGCGGGCATCTGTGTATTCCGCACCCGCGCTGACAACCCGATCGATGTTTTGCAAAATCTGCTTTTTGAGATCTGCAGAAAGACTCATTGTCTACCACCTTTCCTATGGTTCAAAGATTTTATCTGCTCTTTATGTACACTTGAATTCTGGTTTTAACGCAAAATTCGCCAGTACACTGAACATTTGCCTGTCATAATACAATAAAATACTCATTAAAAAAAGCATTTACTCAAAATTTGGGGAAGCTGCCGGCCTTAGTTATGAGAATGGCTACAGGTTGATTTTCATCAGGGTGACACTGGCGCCGTGGTATTCGATTTCTTCCATGGTATACCAGCCCATGTGTTTATAAAAATGCGCTCGGTCCGGAGTGTATAAGTACATGGCCTTGACGCCGACAGCGCGGGCATGTTGCATAACGCGCTGCACCAGTGCACGACCGATGCCTTCCTTGCGTGCATCAGGAGAGACAAAAACGCTCGCCAGCCAGGGCGTAAGCTCCGGGCGTTCCGGCATATCGCTCTCGATAAGCGCCGCGGAACCAACGACCTGGTCAGTAATGGCGACAAAGGTAGTCGGAATATTGTGCCCTTCAAGATGTTTATGCATATCAACCAGACGCATTTCCAAGGTGCGGCCCGGATTGAGATAGCCCCACTCTCTATGGTGCCATCCGCTGATCAGTTCAAGACATTGTGGTACATCTGCCAGATTGAGAATTTCCATAGAAGCCTCCTGAAAAATTCACAGAGATAATACCACATTTACAGCCACTCAGATAAAAAACGCATAAAATTCAGAAGAGAATTCATCCGCAGATTACTCAGACTGCACAGATTATTTTTCAGGAAGGTTCAGCAGGCCATGTTATGAGAGACCTGGTGACGAGATCGTAAGTTTGTGCTGTAAAGAAGATTTTTTCGATTACGAGAAAGATTACTCTGCTTTGCTATAGCTATGCAGGGTCGGGCGCGAGCACAGCTTTGATGAGCACGATAGTGGGTCGGCATAGCAGTGGGTTGCTTTTCGTTGCAAACTTCGCAAAGCTGCAACCCCCCTCTAAAAAATCGGCGTTAATCGGCGCAATCTGCGGATTCTTCGGATTCTTGGATTCTGTTTTCGGCCCGCCAAGGCATTATAATATTTTTGCTGCAAACGCAAATTTTTATTGCAATTTTGCCGATGTTTTTGCTACAATGCAGCAAAAGAGTTTTGTTTTATTTTTCAGGAGTAACGATCATGGATTGGACCACGCTTTTTTCTAACATGGAAATGAACAGTCTTGTGCCCGACTGCTACGCCAAATGGAAACCATTTGTCAAAGGCGGCCTCGCCTGGTTTTTAGGACAGCTCAGCGAAGAGCGCCAGCAGGAAATTCTCAACGACCAGATCGCGCTTGGGCCATTTGCCAACGCCTCGTTGCGTCTTGAGTCGGTTTTGCGCCGCTGTCCAACGTTGCACAAGCTTGGTCAGATCCTGGCACGCGACAAAAGGCTTTCGGCAGAGCTGCGACAGAGTTTGCAGCGCCTCGAGTCTTTACCGCCAAGAATGAGCGTCGATCAGATAAAGGCCATTCTGCGACGTGAAAACATTGATCTGGCAGGCATCACCCTTGGCGAAAAACCTTTGGCCGAAGCCAGTGTTGCCGTTATAATGCCCTTCACCTTCACCGATGCTGCAGGGCGTCATATTGACGGCGTATTCAAAATAGTCAGGCCCGAAGCCGAAAAAGCACTCGAAAAAGAGCTGGAGCTCTGGCCAGATCTTGGCCAGGCACTTGAAAAAATCTGTGAAGAACTTAACCTGCCAAAACTCGAATTTGCCGGCCCGCTGTCTGAGGCTGCCCTGCTGGTAGCAGACGAAGTAAGGCTCGATCGCGAGCAGACGCATCTGCGCCGCGCCACCGAGCTTTATCGCGATGTGCCGGAAGTCGCGCTTCCCAGACTGCTGCCGTGGTGCACAGCCAGAGTCACAGCAATGACACTGGTGAAAGGCAAGCCTCTGGCTGAAGCTCTAAACTGCGCCGGAGTCGATAAAATGCAACGGGTAAGAATTGCGGAAAAGCTCATTGACGGGCTCATCGCGCGGCCGTTCTGGATGTCGGAAACCTGGGCGATCTTTCACGGCGACCCGCACGGCGGCAATATATTTTACGATGAAGACGGCAAGATAGTTCCTCTCGACTGGAGTCTCGCTGTCGAACTGCCCAAACACGACCGTGTTGCAATACTGCAACTGCTTATGGGCGGCCTGCGTATGGATGAAAAAGCTATAGTAAAGGCCATGGGCGAGCTTGGCATTTCGTCAGACGATGAAAAACTCAAAAAAACCGGGGATTGGGCAGTTGCTTCAATCAGAAAAGGCCGTTTTGCGGGATTTGTCTGGTGTTTGTCGGTGTTCGATCACGCCGTTGAATTCGGCGGGCTGCGCCTGCGCGCCGAACTGGCACTGTTTCGCAAGGCATTGTTCGCCCTGCTGGCGCTCGTTGAAGACATCGCGCCAAAAGCCAGCTCAGATTCAGTAGTAGTAGGCGCCGGACTGGCCAGACTGGCAAGCGAATGGCCATCACGCGCATTTGCAAACCCGTTCACGCGGAACTGGAGCACACATGTCTCTACCGCTGAGCTGATGCATCTGTGCACTGACATGCCGCTCTCAGCGACACGCTTCTGGTTCGGCTGCTGGTCAGACATGCTTGATAGCGCAACTACTCCCGAAAAATACCACGAGCAAGCTTAAACAGCAGACTTAGTCGCGGGGCGGGGTCGGAATGTTCTTGATGATTCCCTTGGGCATTTTGACCTTCTTAACGGTCTGCCGGAGAATTATGCGGCCTTCGGTTGCTGGCGCCACGCTGGCAGCAGCTTTGATGTGTGTCATGAAAATGTCGCCGGTAAGCTTTCCGGTAGATTCTGACTCAACCGCTTCGGTGAAACCGGCCAGGCCATTGCCGCCGGCGGCCAGAAAATCAATGGTGCAAACGGTGTAAACCTGGTCGTCGACGAGTTCTTTGCCGTTAAATTTAACCGATAACTCACCAGAATAATCAACCTGGACTCCCCGCGAAACCTGCAGGAACCCGCCGAATCCGCCGGCATGCTCGATTTCCTGGGCGACCTTCTCAAACACTCTTTTAATCGAGGCACCGCTCATCTTGAGCTTTACCAGGTAATTATCGAAAGGCAGAACGTTGAGGCAGTCACCAACCGTAATTGAGCCGGTAGCAATCGAGCTTCTGATGCCGCCGCCGTTGATCAGAGCGATATCAGCCGAGGTAAAATCGGCAAAGCAGTCGGCAACGAGATTGCCGAGATTGGTTTCCATGTTTCTTATATAATCTCTCTCGCCATTGAGAAAAACTTCGGCAACGCCGAGCGCGACATTCACCTTGTCTTCAATCTGCTGCCAGAGCTTAAGAACAGCCTGCGCCATCGCTTTGTCTTCTGGTCTTTCATGGCTCATTGCCACCAGGCCAGCAGAGAGCACGTCGACTTTGTGCGCAGAGTTGCGATAAAATGCAATGTCATAACGAGTAATATGCTGACCCCATTCGCCGGGCTGCGACATGAAGCGGTGACCGCGGTCGCCCGTTACGACTGCCGGCGGGTCTGTGGCAAGGTGAGTATGGCCGCCGAGAATTCCATCGATTTCGGGAAATTCTTCGAACAGTTCGAGTTCGCGTTCCCAGCCGAGGTGAGAGAGTAAAAGTATCATGTCAGGCTGCTGCGCACGGATCTCGGGCAGGTAGCGCCTGATCGCAACCGCGGCATCACAAACATCAAAATCAGACACAAACAGCGGCTGCACGATTTCTTTAAGCTCTTCTGGAACAACACCGATAATCGCGATTTTAACCGGACTTTCGGGCTTGCCGGCGTTAACGATAGTATAGGGTTTGACCTTAGCCTGGAGCTGCGGAATCTTTTTAAATACAATATTAGCAGCCAGAAGCGGAAACTTCGCGTAAGCAGCCGCTTCCGCGAGGGCTTCCTGACCGCTGTCGAATTCGTGGTTACCAAGAGTCATCGCGGCATAGCCGGTGCTGTTCATGAATTCAACATCAGGAATGCCCTGGAAAAAGCGGTAAAAATAAGTTCCCTGAAAAATATCGCCTGAAGACAGCATGACGACTTCGCGACCCTGCTCTTCGAGACTGTCTTTATATTTTTTGATGCGCGCATAGCCGCCGACACCATTGCCAGTCGGGCCATCGAACGCCATCAGATGGGCATGCACGTCAGAAGTGTGCAGTATGCTGAACTCAACAACTTCAAAAGGCTCGGGCGAAAACGCCAGAAGGTTGAAAGGAACGATTAACAGCAGAACCAAAAGCCGTAAGGTTTTATTCATTCAGTGCACGCGCTTTCCTTGAGAGTGTATACTGAGATTTTACTGATAACACCCCTACCCCGCAATGCCCCAACCAGAATTATTTTTCAATTATTTTTTGTCGGCAATTGAGAAACCGATTACTGCTGAAATGTTTTTCTCGATCCTGGCAAAGTCGAGTTCATCGATCTGCCCCAGACACTTTTGTATTCTATCTTTTTTTACTGTCTGGAGAATAGCCGTTGCGAGAGATGGGACCTTCAAGCCTGCTTTTTCCCATTCGGAGATTACCGTATCTCCGTCATGTAACTGCTTTGTATTGCTGGTGATGCCAGAAACGATCACCTCGCCGCGATTCTTGTTGTATTCACTTGTGCTGATAACTAAAGCGGGCCGGAGCTTTGCCCCGAACCCGCTTGAAAAAACTACTTCTACCAGGACTACACTGCCGCGTTTAATCCTTGTCATATATGGCGTCCTGATCATTATTCCAGAGCTCCTCAAGAGCTGAGCAAGGGTGGGTCATCATTGCCTCAAGGTCACGTTCTTCTATTTCTCTGGCAATTTTTTCACGGATCGATTCCAATACGAAATCACGGACACTTTTCCCGGAAAGAGCCGCGACAGCCTTTACCCGACGGCGTTCTTCCGGTGTTACATCGATGCTAAGGCGTTCTCGTGCTGCTGGCATAATATTTACCTCCAGATACTATAAGTATTCCACAAATGTGGCAATGTGGCAATGTGGCAATGTGGCAATATGACAATATGACAATATGACAATA
Source organism: Candidatus Riflebacteria bacterium GWC2_50_8 (assembly GCA_001787855.1). Lineage (GTDB taxonomy): Bacteria > Muiribacteriota > Ozemobacteria > Ozemobacterales > Ozemobacteraceae > Rifleibacterium. Next base: position 8,345 of record MFYY01000196.1, read on the forward strand.
TGACAATATGACAATTGCTTTTTTAAAACAGCGAAAGACTTAAACCTATCTGGTGATTTTGAAGGTTTTGCTGAGCTGGTCGCGGAAGGCGGCAAATTCGCCGGAGTTTTTGCCGGCGGGATCCAGCGTGTCCTGAAGGATCAGAAGAAGTGAGCCGGCTTTCATTTCGAACGAGTAGATTTCCTGGGCGATGGTGCCCTCGCCGATGGTTGTTACCACGCGTGAACCGGCGGTTTTTACATTATCAAGCATGATTTCACATTCGCCAAGAGTCGAATTGCCTTCGCCAAAGCTTGGCAGCAGTTGTTCGGCCATAGTGTGATGACTCATCTCAACCGGGTAGCGCTGCACCATGAGAACAGCCTTGTTGCCAGACAGGCTCCACAGCTTAACGCCGGGCTCGGAAAGATCAGCTTCAAAGGTGAAATGGCGCGGATAGCTCAGATTGATGCCACCATAGGTAAACTGTTTATCAGGCGCCACAACCAGCCGGACCTTCGCTTTCGCTGCATCGGCAGGCAGTTCGACATCCTGATCGGTGAAAACAGCCATATTCTGGCTGTTGATGGATAGCTGGTAAGAGTCTGAAGGTTCGACGGTTTCGTCGACTTCGACAAATCTGGTGACTTTGGCATCGTTGACTGCTTCAGCTGCTTCGACAGTTTGGGCTGGTTCGACAGCTTTGGCTGCTTCATCGGCAAAAGCGGCAGTCAAAGAGCAAACAAGCAACAATACGACAAACGCACGATTAAACATTCTCATGTTATTCTCCTGTAAATCTTGTTGCGCCAATCAGGCGGTCAATGGCTGACGAGGCGGTTAAAAAGCTTGAGGTTGGCGTCGAGCATTTTGCCTGACATCAGATCGCCCATTGCCTGCTCATAATGGCTGGCGGCAAGACCGGCGACCAGATTGTTACGACAGATTGCAGCGAGCAGGGCGATGTTCTGCATTCTCGGATCAGGAAGATCCGCGTGGTGCACTTCGAACAACTGGTATTCACACTTCTGGCAAAAATCGGCAACCTGCTGAACGCTGATTTCCTGTGCCTTATTGAGTCTTACCGGAAGCGGCTGCCATGAAGTGTTGTAATAAACCAGAGAGCCCTTATCTGCCAGATATTCAGAAGCCGCCCGGACTGCCTCATGACGTTCCAACGAAATCACCAGATCGGCTTTGCGCTTTGATACAAGTGGTGAATGAACATCTTCGCCGATGCGGATATGCGAAGAAACGATGCCACCGCGCTGTGCCAGACCGTGCGTGTCAACGCCGATCGCCTTGAGACCGGCGCGGTCAGCTGCGCGCAGAATAATTTCGCTGATCAGGCCGATGCCCTGGCCACCTACTCCACTGAGATAAATATTAAATGGTTTCATCAGATCTCTCCTTTACGGCTTTCAGGGCGCTGAATCGCTTTGGTCGGGCAGGTTTGCAAGCATGAACCGTCACCTATGCACAGATCAGGATTTACATCGACGCTGCCATCTTCGTGCATAACGAAGGTCGGGCAGGCAAAGGCGCTGACGCAGACATGAGCTTTATTGCAGGTAGTCTGGTCGATGCTGACCATCTTGGCCTGGAAGCTTTCCTTGCGGCGTTGTTCGCGCATCAGCTTGAGCATACACGCATGTTTGGCGATAACAACCGAGAAACCTTCGATGGCAACAGCCTCTTTGACCATGTCGGTGAGCTTCTGCTGCTGGTAGGTATCTACTTCGAAAATGTTTTTAACACCAAGGCCTTCAAGCACGCTGCGAACTGGTATCTTTTCTGTTTCCTGATTAAAGTTGCGTCCGCTGGCAGCATGATCCTGATGCCCGGTCATTGCTGTCGTGCCGTTTTCCATGAGGATCAGCGTGATGTTATGCTTGTTGAACAGAGCGTTAATGATGCCGGGAATGCCGGCATGGAAAAAGGTCGAATCGCCGAGAAAGCAGACGACCCGGCGCGAATCGTTGCACAGCGACATGCCGGCGCCAATGCCGGTAGAAGCGCCCATGCACATGAGAAGCTGCCACATGTTGTATGGCGGCATAAACCCGAGAGTGTGGCAGCCGATATCGGCGACCTTGATGTCAGTTTCTGCGAGCGCCTGCTTTACCGCATGGAAAGCGCTGCGATGGCCGCACCCCGGACACATTTGAGCAGGTCGCGGCGGCACGGTTACGCTGAAAGCCGGCGCGGGCTGAGGTTTTGCTGCCATTTCCGGCCAGACGGCTGCTAACAGGCCGGCAACCTTGTCAGCAGTGTATTCGCCAACCCAGGATTCAATATCGGTCTTGCCATGAATTTTTACTTTGATCTGACGCTCGAACGCCAGACGCTTGATCTCGCTTTCCATAAGGTCATCGAGCTCTTCGAGAATCACAACCTCTTCGTGGCTGGTCAAAAAGTCGGCGATCAGCTGGTTCGGCAGCGGGTAAATCATGGCCAGCTTGAGAATGTCGGGCTTGCCGCCGGATTCAGCAAGGGTGTCGAGCAACGAAAGAAATGGCAGGCCAAAGGTGATGATGCCCTGGCGCCGGTTTTTATTGTCGATCAGCCGGTTGAGCTGGTCTTTGTCGTTCATTTCGGCGACCTGGCGGAGGTTGTTGAGAGCGCGACGTTTCATCGGAAAAACCAGGCTGGTCAATGGCATGTATGGCCCATTATTAACGTCGAATGCCGGGGTCCTGTCGATATCAGTCGGTTGCCACGCGGCAAAACTGACTTTCTGCTTGGCATGGCAGACATGGGTGGTCAGCCGAAGAATGACCGGTATATGGAGCTGCTGCGACAGGCGCGCGGCGGCCAGGTAGTAATGATAGACTTCCTGCGGGTCGGCAGGTTCGAAGATCGGCGTATAGCTGAGACGCGCCAGGTGGCGGTTATCCTGCTCGTTCTGCGAAGAATTGGCGCCGGGATCATCGCCGAGAATGACGACCATACCGCCGATCAGGTTCATCAAACTGAGCTGAACAAAGGTATCAGCGGCGACATTCAACCCGACACTCTTAAAAAAGACCGTCGACAGGTGGCCGTTTACCGAGGCGCCATAGGCCACTTCGGTTGCCACTTTTTCGTTGGTCGAGAATTCAAAATAGAAGGGGCGATCTTCGGGCTTGATACCGGCGATTGCCGAAGCGATCTCAGGGGTCGGCGAACCTGGATATGACGTTACCACGCGGGTTTTGGCCTCAATCATTGCCCTGACCACGGCAGTATTACCCATCACGATCTCGCTGAAAGCTTCCCTGCTCAAAAGCATATCTGCAAAATTTTTCATTATTTTCTCCAGAATCAGAATTATCTGCCTGATTTTACCGCAACGCCGGCGTTATTACCACATTGCATTTAAGAATGGCGATGCAAAGAAATGTGGGCGAGACTGCGGGGTATGTATTATAATTGTAACGTTAAGATTCAAATGTAAGAGGGAAAGCTTTGTCTGAACCTGGTAGTTTTGCCATTATATTAGAGCATCTTGGCTCTCTTATCAGCAATGAGGGCGAATACTTTTCGCATCAGACCGCGCTCTTTCTGCTGGGTCTGGCACCCGAACCACCGAAAACGCTGACGATCGTTTCTGACCATCGCCGGCGCAACCGCAATATTGGCGGCTTTGAGCTGGTTTTTGTTTACCACGGCAAAACCACTGCAACTTATATTCAGACGATTATTTTCAAGGGTCATCGACTGCAGGTGTCGACGATAGAAAAGACACTGATTGACCTCACCAAAGACACAGTCTATGCGCCAGCAGTGGCCGAACTGGCGTCGCTGTTCTGCCGGGTGTCGTTCAATACCAGACTGCTGATCAACATCGCGCGCCAGACCTCTGACAGTGTGGTTAAGCGCGTTTCGCTTTATCTGGCCTGGAGCGGCCGGGCAGCCTATCACGAGCTGCCATTCAAGCATTTCAAGCGCACTCCGGTAAAGCTGGACCCGCGTGAAACCGAAAAGCTGACCTGGAACGGCCTTTTTTTCACCAGGTTTCCCGAAGCCCTGTTGCTGCAGCCTCCGGACTTGCCGCCCGCTGACGTCGAAATGACCACGCGCCTGTGGATGGAGTTGCGCAGTCTTGGCGAGTTGTGCGAAAAGCAGCTTCAGGCAAACATGATCTTCATTAGAGAAACACCAGAACCAAGAATCAACGCAATTATCGAGAACTATTTCATCGAAATTTTCAGAAACCTCGACAGCGATAAATTGAACTGGCTGCTGGCCAATACGCTTAACTGCAAGGAAGATGTCGAGTTCCCGCCGTTGATTCCCCGACTGCTGCTGAGTTTTATCGCCAACCGCACCGACGTATTGCTTCTGCGATCAGAAGAAGTTTCAGAATGGGTCGAGCGCCATCTATCTTCACCAGACATTGAATTGGCCGGGTCGGCAATCTATTTTGGCACGTTGATCGGGCTCGAAACAGAAATCATTGAACGTTTTACCCAGCTCAGCTCGCGCCTTTTTTACGCCGGCAAATTCAACCTGATAAATTTTTTCGCAGAAAATTTTCTGAATCGCGACCTGACCTTTGCCCACAACGTCTATCTTGATATTTCCAAGACTTTTTCGGCGCAGGAACGCTATAACGACGCCCTGCAGCTGCTCGAAGAAGCCAAGGCAAAATATGAAGACAAACCGGGCAGTATACTGGGTCACCTGTTTTATGCATCAGCACTGGTGCTCAGGCGGCTAAGCCGGGTTGACGAAGCTATGGCCGAACTCTTTCTGGCGCGCGAAAGCTTTATCATCGAGAATGACAACGAATCGCTGGCCCGCGCTGAGAATGCGCTGGGCAACATTTATTTTTCGCGCGGCCATCCGCAGTCGGCACGATCACATTCCCTTGCCGGCCTTCGCCACGCTCGCCAGAGCGGTAACGAGAACCTGCTCGCTTCGTTTCTCACC
>MFYY01000196.1:13262-13479 GCA_001787855.1 Candidatus Riflebacteria bacterium GWC2_50_8
TCGGCAATTTCAGCAAGGCTAAGGCGCAGTTGACTCGCGCATACAATATGAACCGGCAGCAGGACAACCTGTGGAACGCCTCGGTTACCGGCATGGGTCTCGGCAAGATTTTTCTGAAAATGGGGCAATTTTTCAAGGCAATGAAAGTGTTTCGCGAAGTTCTTGCCATTCGCGAAAAGAAACAGAACCTCAGCGGAGTGTATGAAATATTCTCGCT
>MFYY01000197.1:0-1034 GCA_001787855.1 Candidatus Riflebacteria bacterium GWC2_50_8
GTTTTCAGCTCTATTCATGCCAACAATGTTATCGACGCTGTTTCTCGCCTTGAAAACATGGAAATCGACCCTTACGAATTTGTCAGTTCGTTCAATCTTATTATGTCGCAGCGTCTGATGCGCCTGAACTGCAAGAACTGCATCGTCGACGACGATACCATAACCGAAGAAATGAAGCGCCTGACCATCGACTTCAAGCAATACGAGCATGTCGCGTTCAAGCGCGGCAAAGGTTGCCGGTTCTGCCATGACACCGGCTACCAGGGCAGATCGGGCATTTTCGAGGTGCTCGAAATGTCGCCGTCAATAAAACAGATGATTCTCACCCGCCAGTCGCCTCTCGAAATCAGAAAGGCGGCGATGGCTCAGGGGATGGTTCCATTACGCCGCGCCGGCTGGCAGAAGGTCGAAAAGGGCCTCACCACGTTTGAAGAGATGAATCGCGTCACCTTTGAAGAAGGAATACTGTAATGAATCTTTACACCGAACTGATAGCAGTAGACATCGGTACCAGCTGCATCAAGCTGGTTTCTATCGAGCATGGCCCGGGCAAGCAGGGTTACATAGTCAAGAATCTTGAATTAAAAGAATTGCCCGCCGGTCTCATCGGCGGTGACTTTACCAACCCGTTTATCAGCGACATGCCGGTCTTTAAAGAAATTCTTTCGGGCATGGTCAGGAAAGTTAAGCACAGTCGCCAGGGCTATGTTATCGGACTGCCCGATCGCTGGGTAAAGCTTCATCTCAACACCATGCAGCTGACCGAGAACGAGCGCAAGTCGCCGGAGTTTCTGTCGTGGCGTCTCGAAAAGAATCTGCCGATTCCAGAAGGAATGCGAGTCATGGTCGATTTTCAGATATTGAATCCGGCAGCTGGCGAGCCTGACAGCTTTCATGTTCTTGCTGCGGCCGTTAAATCAGACATTATCGATATTCTTTCGCGTATCACTACCGATCTTGAAATGGAAGTGATGGCTTTTGACACCTCTTCACTGGGTATTTTCAATCTTTTTGAAGAAGTTTATCCCGAGAAA
>MFYY01000197.1:1054-3450 GCA_001787855.1 Candidatus Riflebacteria bacterium GWC2_50_8
TCAAAGCTTATTCAGCGGGTTGCCTGCTGTATGAGCGAGTTATTGAAGTCGCTGGCGAGGAATTTGCCAAAATTATCAGCGAGATAGATACGGTAAACCTCGAGAACGCGATGCGCGCAAAAGAAAGCGAAAAGTTTTTTCCGGTCAGTCGCGATGATATCGCCCTGCTGGTTAACAAACGACAGCGCATCGATCGCATATTTGGCAACTGGCTGCGCGAGCTAAATGTGACTTTCAGGTTTTTTCAGGAAAAATTCAACGTGTCACGTCTGCCGACGATTTTTATGACCGGTGGCAGCACAATGTTTGCCGGTCTCGATAACTTTCTCAGTGAGTATTTTGAGACCAGCTGCTTTTCATTCAATCCGCTTAACGAGATTCCGCTGGCAAAGAAAATCGACGCCAGACTTCTGGCAAAGGGCCCGGCGTTCGCGGCCTGTGTCGGTCTGCTTGCCAAATAGGAGCCAGTCATGAAACATTACCTTAACTTTAAACCCTCGATCGTATTCAGAAAAGGCAGCAGCTTCATGTTGAAGACTTCTCTGATCATTCTGTATGCTGTTCCGCTGTCTCTGGCCTTTTTCTGGAGTTACAAATATTTTTCGCTGACCACTGTTAACGGTTATTACAGCGAGAACGTTAAACAGCTCGACAGCAAGATCAGCAAGTTTACCGAGACCGTCAACAAGATGCGCCCGCTCCAGGATGAAATGGAAGAGAACGAGAAAATATACGCCGACTATCGCAGAGTTGCCTCAGTTGGTCAGACTTCCTGGACTACTCTGTTCGGCAGGCTCGAAAAGCTGGCGCCGCCTCAGATGCGCTTCAAGAGCATCAGCATCAGGCCTGACAAGCTGGTCAGGGTGAGCATTGAAGGCGAAACCGTTGAGTTGCAATATTTGACGCGATTTTTGCAGGATCTGTTTGCCGAGAAGGTCTTTTCTTCACCAAATCTCAAGAATCATAGCCTCAGCAGAATCGAGGGCGGAGAAGTGATACATTTCAGCCTCGAAGTTGATTATGCCGGAGAAAAGGGGGAGCTACCCTGATGAATCCCAATGAAATGGCAAAACTCAAAGAAAAGGCGCCAATGCCCTTGCTCCTGTTGCTGATACTTTTCTTTCTGCCGTCCTTTCTTCTCGAACCCGAAATGGAAGTGCTCAAGAAGTCTGCGCAGAACTTCGATGCAAGTTTGAAGAAAGCCCGTGTAATTCTCAAACAGCGCGATAAATACGCGCAGCAGAACGTTCGTCTCGAACAGCTGAAGCTGATGAACAGTCAGCTTTTCGGAGTTATCCCGCAGGAAGCTTCTCTTCCTGAAATGATCGACAAACTGCACAGCACTGCTGCCGCCTGTTCAGTGGTTGTTGAGGATGTGCGTTACGCTTTCAGCCGCGATTACGAAAAACTCAGAGTGCCCGGTTACGATGTTTCAATGCATCTGAGTGCTGGTTACAGCGGCATTCGCCAGTTGCTTGCCGAACTCGAAGCCATGCCGACTCCGGTGCTGATCAAAGAGGTCGTCATGACCGAAACGCAGCGCTACGTTCTGTCACTGAGGTTATTGGTAAAATGAAAGACACCCGAGTTATTGAATTTGCTAAAAAGCATCGTGAAGATGTAATTGACACCCTTCAGCTCAGGCTCAAGGAACGGCGTGTTCTCTACACGCTGCTGCTGATTTTGTGTGTAACCATCACCTATGAAAACAGCAGTGTGATTCTCTCTTACCTGGTCGGTTCTTCGCATCAGGTGCCGGAGCTGGGAGAGCGTAAAACGCCGCAGCTCAAACCAGATATGCTTAAACGGCTTGATCGCGCCCTGGCAGAAACCTCAGAAGACTTTCCGCAATACTGGGCAAGGTTTGCCGGAAATCAGAAGCGCCTTGGCGAAGCAGCCGGACTGCTGGCCGAAGAAGGCAGTGCCGGTCTGGCGCTCGAGAAGGTCAACCAGGTCGTTGTCAGCATGAAAGAATTTGCGGCGCACCCGATTATCAAGTCCACAAAGAGTCTTGAAAAGCTGAATGCCGAGATGGTCTCGGTGCAGCGCATTCTCAAGTTGAAAGCCGATACTGCCGAAGCTGAGCTCAAGCCCCTGGTTTTTGTCAGAGAATCGGCTGCCGGTGGCTCTCAGAGCAATCGCAATCTTTTCGAGTATTCATTGAGGTAGGCGATGTTAAACAGGTCGACCAGAAAGAGTAATAGCGGTTTCACCCTGATCGAGATGCTTGTTGTTGTTTCGGTTCTAGGCATTCTGGTGTCAATAGCCGGGCATCACCACACCCGCGTGCTCAAAAAGTCGCAGGATGCTGCTGTTATGCTTGAGCTGAGCAGCATTCGCAATGCCGTTCATCAATTTGCTCTCGACAACATGGGCAGGTTTCCGCAGGCACTCGA
>MFYY01000197.1:3473-14426 GCA_001787855.1 Candidatus Riflebacteria bacterium GWC2_50_8
AGAATCTTCCCGCGAAGTGGCGAGGCAGTTCAGGATCTGGGCGTTATTTTTATGACCCGGTCGAGGGTCGCGTAGATCTCTATGACGAGAGTGGCAGCAAGCCGGCAGAGCAGGCCGACCAGGGTGGCAGGAAATATGCTGATTACTAATCGTGGTTTAACTCTGCTGGAACTGATTGTCTGTACGTTGATAATCGGCATTCTATCGACGACTGCGGTTCCTATCGCCAAAAATGTTGTCAGAAAGCAGAAGGAGAGCCTGTTGCGCGATCATCTTAAAGAAATGCGCAAAGCAATTGATCGCTATTACGACAAAAAGGCTGCCGTTACTCCAGGCCTTGCAGACGCGCAGTATTATCCGCTGCGCCTTGATGAGCTGGTTGAGCAGCGCTTTTTAAGGCGGATTCCACTTGATCCGTTCACGGAAAAGCCTGACTGGAAAACGCGATCGTCGACAGACGAGCCAGGCAGTGCAGCTTCTAACCTGCAGAATGTTTTTGACGTCTATTCGGCTACGTCTGAGATAGATTTGCGCGGACAGCCATATTCGACCTGGTAACTGTTCAGTAATAGTACATATCGCGCAAAGATTGAACGTTGTGCCGGTAATGTCTGAAACATTGTGAAGCTTTTTTGTGTGCGGGTTCTGTTGCTTGTTTGTATTTGAAACTCCGGCTCTCGCTGTGCGCGGCCGCGGATGTTTCTTGCAAAACCCCATTAAAACGTATTTTTGAGTAGTTGGCACGGTTCTTGCTTTATAGCCTGCGGAATTGTTTCCGGAGGAATTAAAGATGAACAGTTATTATAAAATTATTGTGCTGGTACTCGTAGCAGTGCTGTTCTCAGCTATACAGGCAGGTGCTCAGATGAACGATCTTGAAATAGTTCATAGTGAAACTAAAGAAATCAAAGATCAGAACGGTACAATCAGTGTCAGAATAGACTGGCTGAAAAGGCCCGGCGAAATGGCTCTGACCGTTACTTATTATGGCTACCTCACCCAGGAGGGCATGGTAAATTTTTATATCAACGTCAACGGCGAACAGCGCGAATTTTTAACCTTTAAGCAGGAAATGAAGAGTCGGGCGCAGCGCATACGCCTGCTGTCGTTTCACCCTACAGTAAAGCATAAAAAGGTTAATAAGCTTGCTGAATTACCGGCAGACACCGTGGTCGATCACCTGTTGTTTCGAAATGCACCGTATTACAAGCAGTTTGGCAGCTGCAATGTCGAGATAATCTTCTTCTCGCATGGCCGCTGGCACGGTGACAGCAGCAAAAACAACGAGAATTTTCGCATCAGTTTTGAGAGTCCGATCACCGATTTTCCACAAGATCATTTTTAAAGGCTGATAACAGCTTTTGAATGCCCCGCAATGCACGTTTTACCGGCCTCTGGGCCGGTTCTTTGTTTGTGCGTGTTTGCGTTTGTGTACAAATAATTAGGCAAAATTGTTTTTTCTAAGTATGATTATTTAGTAAGTATTTCAAGGAGGAATTACTATGCTGAAAAAAGGAATTTTGCTGTCAGTCGTTCTGATGCTTCTCATCTGTTCATCAGCAGATGCCAGAAGACGGAAAAATATTGTTGTACCCACATGGTATGGTTATGGTGTTGTCAGTCCGTACATCACCGGTTACCATCCTTATGCCTGGCCGGTGTACGGCTATCAGGGCATGCATCCGGCCACACCTGTGTCTACCTACCAATATGGTGCCGGCGTTCCCGCATGGAATGGCTCATACTGGTCTTATCAGGCAGGCAGCCTTGCTGTGGTGGCTAATAATCTTAATGTGAGATCTGACCCCTGGATTTCCGGCAAAAAGAGCAGATCCAACGTCGTTGGTTCGCTGAACACCGGTGAGCAGGTCTATGTAATGTCAAAACATGGCAACTGGTATCTCGTGCAGTCGGCGTATCTGCCACTTCGCTATGGCTATGTCTATGGCAGCTACCTGCGTTTCTACCAGGGCGGCGGCTTGCCGGTAAGCCATTATACGGCATTTTACCCGGTATCACTGGCCTCGACCAGGTGGTAAAACTTAATAACTGAACGCTTATTCGCCGAAAAGCCTGGTTAGAACGAACATGGCCATGCCTGCTCCCCAGACTACGGCAACGAGCACCCAGATCACAATCGTGAGTTTGGCGCGTTTTGCTTTGGGGTCGGCGCTGCTTGAGGTCAATATTTCCTGAATGCTTACTTCGCCCTGACTTTCGCCAGAAACCGGGTTGAAGTCGATTGAGCTCTTGAGCTCATTTTTGGCTGCCTGTTCTTTTTTGGCAGCCTTCAGTTCTTTCTGCTCAATTGCATAAGCAGCTTCGGCTTCTTTAAGCAGTTCTTCTTTTGTTGATATGTGGTTGAGGGCTATGGTCAGGGTTTCGGCAAGTTTTTCGACAACGTTTTTGTGATCCATCACCAGTGATGATCGGCAGCCCTGCGCAATCGAATATACAGCATTGAGCAGCTCGCGGTCAGGATTTGCCGAAAGCACGAGGCCAATTTTTTCGATCATTTCAACCGATGTTTCTCTCGTCAGAGTCTCGATCAAAGGCTGTCTGACGATGTTAAAGTCGACCAGCATCGACATCGAGACGCCAAGCAGGCGCTGTTTGACCGCCGATGAAGCTAGCAGTCCGCTGAGCAGTCCTCTTATTCGATCACGGTCTATGCCCACGAAAACCCGTGTTGCAGTCATGCGGACTTTGCCATTTTTTTCCTGCATGAACTGAGGCAGGTAGAGGCACAGATACTCGGTGTCGAGAGTACTTAGTGCTTTTATGCATGCACAGACGATGTCAGGGTTGTCACTTTTGACAAATGTTTTTATCTTGCCAGCATCGTCGTATGTGCCGAATTTGCCGAACAATGTGATCAGCGAAGCGAGTTCGCGACCCTGGGCATTATTTAACAGATTGTTGAGTTTTGGCCTGTTCTGCTTGAAAAAAATCGCGTTTGCGCGTGCCAGTAATTGCACTCTGTCCTGTTCCGACAGGTTGTCGTAATTATCAAAGTCGACTTCGGGAGTTTTCTGAGATGCGCCGGGAGCGCGCTGGACAGAGGGCGCAACGACTTTGGCAGGAGCTGGTGTCGAAGCCTCTTCCTGCTCTGGTGTTGGTTGGCTCTGTAGGGGTGCCGGTTTCTCTGATTTCTCAGGTTTTTCGTGCTTCTCAGGCGCCTCAGGTTTCTCTGGCTCGAGCTCAGGCAGAATAGCGTCTTCGGCCTCTTCATTGCTTACCTTGCAGGTTGCCTTGAGCAGTCTGAGTTCTTCCTGTTTGATCCGTTCCTTGAGGTCGTTCAGGTAGTCCTGTACCGAAAGCGAAATCTGACCAGTGTCGGCCAGAGCTCTGACTACGCCAAGTATAATACCTTTGACCAGACTCTGGTGTTGCCCCGACAACGAACGGTTGACCCAGAAAATTCTGAATGGCAGTTCCGGGTTGGCGTTGTTTTTAAATATCTGGGTTATACGCATCAGAATAGATGGGCTGGTAGTCTGGGTGAGCAGCCTTATCAGATAAGGCTCTACTTCAAGATAAGGGAAATAAGCCGCATGATGCAGTGCGAGAATGACTTCCTGCTCGTTTGTTGAATAAATCAGTTTTAGCAGGTGCTTGAGGGCTTCGCCGCGGTTCCAACGGTAGAAGGCCTGTATCGCCTGCGCTTTGACCTCGTTCTGCGGCGAATCGAGCAGTGGTATTATTATCCCCTGCATGTTGCCGGGATCGAGCTTCTCAAGGGCGGTCAGTGCGGCGGTAATGACATTGGCGTCCTGGTGGCGAGTGAGGTCCTGCAATGTCTGTGAATCGGTAACACTGCCATGCATCTTGAAAAAGTTGCAGAAGCTGACCAGAATCGGTGGTGGAAAGTCCTGCCACTTTGCATTTCTAAAGTAGTCGGCGGCAAGAAAAGCTTCTGCGGTTTCTACGGTAGCGATGCCGAGAGCAAGATCATCGAGTCGTTGGTGATCTTCAAGCAGCTTTTCAAGGCCTTCGAGTGAAACCTTGAACTGGGTCTTTTTGAGTTTAAATACAGCCAGACGCAACGACTTTTTGATCTGAAATGCCAGCACTGGGGTTTTGACAATGCCAAGAGCCTGCTTGAGCATTTCGGCTTCGGCGCGCGTCGGCTCGCGCTGGTCGATTTCTTCGAGACAGGTAAGAGTAAGTGTGCCGTTTTCGCCGATCAGAGCCGACAACAGCTCCTGGGCGCCCAATTGTGAATTAGATATCGCCACGCGTTAAACCTCTGCCGGAAAGTCTTTCATCTCAAAGTTGTGACTGGTTTTTATCTTAATTAAACCCAGTATATCAATATGCAGCTGACAATGCCAGCTTATGCCCGGAAAAAGTTTCAGAAGCCAAGGCTACCGCCAACAACCAATACTGGCTCTTCTTCGGTCAGGTTAAGACCCGTCACTTCGAGTTGAAAAGCTTCGCTGCCGAAGCGCATGCCGGCATGCAAACGATAGCGCACAGATTCATCTTTAAAAATGTCACGATAATTGCCGAACCGGCATTCACCAAAGAATGAGGCGTAGTCGCCAAACTGGTAATCAAGCCCAAGTGCGCCAATAAAGATGTCTTTACGATTGAGCTTGCGCACAATGCCGTTGCCAAAGTCGATTTCCTGTTTTTTGGTAAAAGCCGAAGTCAGGTTCATGTAGCCGGTAAAATTGTCACTGATTTTTTCAGAGACAGTCATGTAGATGTTGCGCAGATTCTCGATCTGTTCGATGTCGGCAAGGTTAAGTTCTTCTGCGCTCATCGGCGTAAAGGTAAAGCCCATGCACAATTGCTTGTCTTCAAAGGGCGCCGAATATTTCATGCCGAAGCTGTAATGTTCTTCTTTAAAATTCAGTCCGGTCATCAATGGGGTTGAACTGCGTTCGTAGCTGAGCTGCCCTGCCGAGACTTCAAGATGCTGATTGACCTTTGCCCTGATTCCGATAAATTCCTCGTCTTTTTCGAGATCGACATTCTGGCCAGCGGCAAATATACTGCTTTCCGAGTTGTTGCTTTTGTAAGACAGATGCATGCCCTGTTCGGCGTAGTCAGGTGTCGGAATCGACACCAGTCCCGAAGTCCCCGACATGGTCGCTCCAAGCATACTGGTCATTTCAATAGCTTCAGTTGGCTGTTCTATGGTCTTGCTGGTCCGCTTCACATCCGGCACCGACTCCAATACCTGCGCCGGAAGTTCTGCACAGAAAACCAGCGTTGCTCCTATCATCAGTGCAGTTTTAAAAAATTTGTTCATATGTTTTCTCCGGGACGATGTGTTTGCCGCTTTCTAAATAAGCTGTCGGCCAGTTTCGAACATCGTGATTTGGCACGATCTTGCTTCTGCTTAGGTACGTAGAAAATCACTTAACACTGACAGCAATTTTGATTGGATCAGCGGGTGACTGAATTTGGCCAGCAATTCTTACAACATAACGCTCTTCTTTGTAATAAGTGCTGCCATAAGCCGCGATTATATCGAATAAGCCTTCAGGCAGATTGGTGAAGAAAAATTTGCCATCATTTGTGGTTGTTCTCGTTGTCGAGACAATCTGCCCTTCGTATTTGAGAGCGACAGTTACGTCTGGCAAAGGAGTTTCAACGGAACCTGCTGCACTCAGGATTACTGTCCCTGAAATAGTCTTGTCACCATCTTCAGCCTGATTGAAGCTGACAGGCTCTACCAAAAGTGCCGAGACAGGGGATTTGTTGGTTCCTTCCTGGCAGCCTGATATGAACAGACCGATTACCAGTATCTTGATGACAAAAAACAGGACCAGGTTTCGTTTTCGCAGAAGAGGCATAGTTCATCCCCCGAAAGTAAAATATTTGTGATAAGTATCGGCACCCTCGGGAGAAAAAATTAGCATAGTTGTAACCGGTGCAGAGAAAAGAGATCCGCAGATTACACCAATGACGCAGATTTTATAGAGACCTGGTACGCAGTGATTTCTGTAGGGGTTCAACATGTTGAGCCCCTACGCTTCGCTTTATACATAATGACCGAAAATTGTTTAACTACATTGGAGTTTCGGCGCGACACGCCTTATCCTGCGCTTAGTTGCAGGATCCAGGTTTTGATTCTCATCGGTAATTGCTGCAGATTAGCGCTGATGATTGACAAAAGATCGTGTTTGGATATACAATGTATATTGTAGATAGCGGAGGAAAAATTATGCCACCTACTTTACAGCTTCAAATCGGGAAATGGGGAAATTCCCTAGGAATCAGGCTTCCCAAGAGCATTTTGGAAATTTTTCATCTAAGCGAAAAGGATAAAATCAAGTGTTCCATCGAGGATGGAAAGCTGGTTTTAGAACCGGTAACCCCCCAAAAAAAATATGTATTGGATGACTTATTGGCACAGGTAAGAGAGCCTGAACAGGAAGTCTCCTGGGGGAAACCTGAAGGAGAAGAGGTTTGGTAGCTTACATTCCCAAACGCGGTGATTTTATTCGTCTCAGCTTTGATCCGCAGGCCGGACACGAGCAAATGGGGAATCGTCCGGCCCTGGTTATCAGCCACACTTCGTTTAACCAGAAAATGGGTTTTGTCTTTGTATGCCCGGTGACTAACACAAAGCGGGAAAACCCATTTTATGTTCCTATAGCAGGCGATAAAACTGTTACCGGTGTAATAATGGCAGATCAATTGCGGTCGCTTGATTACCGCGCCCGAAAAGCTGTCTTCATCGGCAAATGCTCAAATGAGCTGTTACTTGAAGTGTTGGCCAGAATTGAGCCGATCATAGCAGTTTAATTGCGATGGCTGCTACTCATTCTTCGGGCGGAAGTCTTTGAGTGAGGTTTTGAGAGATTCACTGACCTTGCGCAGGCGTTTGATCCCTTCGATACGCTCTTTGTTGGTTTGCAGGCCGAGCTTTTTCATGAACTCGTCGGCCATTGGATTCTCTTTCGGTGGTTCTTTCTGAACCGCCAGTTCTGAAACCCAGCCTTCGAATGGAACCCCGACGCTGCTGGTTGCCACGATCTTGATCCAGTTGACGCCTTCTACCACGGCATGACCCTCTACTTGAGCCAGTGAGATGGTTTGTTTGGGTTTATCTTTTGCGGCATCTTTCCGGGTCAGCTCTTTTACTTTGGCTGGAATCTTCTCGGCAATAAGATCCTGGTTGGCGTACACGAGATAGCCAATTGCTGCAAACATGATCATCGGCATGAACGATAAGCCGGTTTTGTGTCTGATTCTTTCGGTCGACGGCTCTTCGTAATACACCGGTTTTGTCTGAACAGGCTTCTTTTCGTGTGCCGGGCCATGAATTCGGATCTCGACATTCGAAGCAGCGCCTACTTCTTTGATGGGAACCTTGTCGTCTGGTTCTTGCGGCGGTATCAGCATTTTGAGCAGAAACACCGCGGCAACGAATAAAACAATGATGATGATAGCGGGTACAAGAAGATGACTCATATGAACCTCTCAAAACAGTCTTTTATTTTTACAACTTAGAAAAAATCTTACAACTTTGGCTTAAGAAAATCATACATCTGTTCTATTCGGCTGACTGCAGCTTCCCCTCTGTATATCTGCATTCTATGGGGGTAAGGGGCGCCACTGGTTGGAGGATACACTTTAGCCGGAAGAAAAAATCCTTTGTTAAAGGCAGTAAGAAGATAAAAAAAAATAAAAAGGGTATTGACAATAGTTTGCAGTCATCATTATAATCAGCCTATCAAATTTCCAATCATGAAGGAGTGCTCCAGATGAATAAAGCGGATCTCGTAAAAGTAATCGCCCACAAGGCAACCCTCAACCAGGCAACTGCTCAGAAAGCTCTCGAATCAATGCTCGATACTTTCAAAGACAGCCTCAAAAAGGGCGACAAAATTCAGCTTATCGGTTTTGGTTCTTTTGAAGTTGCCAAGCGCGCAGCTCGCAAAGGCGTTAACCCCCAGACCAAAAAAGCTATCAACATCCCAGCTAAAAAAGTTGTTAAATTCAAACCCGGCAAAGATCTCAAAGACCTTATCGCCAAAGGCAAGTAATTAACAATAGAAAGCCTGCCCCTTACCGGGCAGGCTTTTTTTATGCCTCGACAGTGATTTATTGATATTTTTTTCACAAGCTTTTTCGAGAGTTTTATAGAGAGCCTTTTTCATAGGCTCTTCTAACTGGCAGAGTTTTTTGCTTCAGTTCTTGAGCTGCAATGACGATTTGATATTGAGGATAAGCTGTGGTAACATGCCACCACTTCTCAATTCTCTTCTATCTAAGCTTATTCAGGCCACAGGCCTGCCATATATTGAAAAAAAAGATCCGAAAAATTTTTTATTTTGGCGCAGTCTTTGCGCTGCTTTTTGCTGGTGCTCTTTATTATGCCTGGCAGTATTCTTATGATCTCCCGGAATCGACCATAGCCAGAATCAGGGGCTATACAAAGAGCTTTCACAATATAGACTTTACTGCAGAAGCTCTCCAGCTCAATCTGCCGCAGCAAAAGATCAGCGCGCGCGGCCTCAAATTTCAACTTCCCGGCGAAAAATCTTTTGCTGCCGCTGACAGCATCAAGGTGTTTCTGGCTTCAGGCACCGGTCCACTCGACCTATACTATAACCAGATTGCCATCGAACGTGTTGAGATCAACGGATTGAGTATTGATGCCACCGCGCCGTTTCCGGAGCGCGACAACAAGGATCGCGCACTGCCTGATATTCCGGCTTCGCAGATACTGATCAATGGACTTAAAGTAAATACTTCGGTTACCGCTCTCAATGTGCCTGACATGTTGATTTCATATGTCAGAAGCGATAAGGTGGCCAGTGTTGACTTGAGTTTTGCCAGCGGACCGCTGGGTGGAATGGGCAAGCTGACCGGCCTGCTTGATCTTGGCGGCGGCGATGCTAACATACGGTTTAACTGGCATCAGAAGGACTTCTCGGGGTTTCTGCCGCTTATTTATTTGTGGCATCTTTATGGGTTGAATATCGTGTCAGGCAATGCCGAGATCGATCTTAACTGGCAGGGCAACCTGTTTTCGCGAATCAAGAGCCCGCGCGAGAACCTGGCGAAACTGCTTAATAAAGAGCTTGTTGGCCATGTTGCTCTCAATGATTGTCACTTTATTCTCGGCAAAACACAGGCTACGCTTGATCTCTCGGCGGCAAGAACGGCCAGCGCGCCATGGAAGCTAAGCGTCAGCGCTGATGACGGAACTGGAACCCTTAAACTGGACGCCGAATATAAGGGCCGCGAAGACAGTCTTACCGATTTTGTTGCCAGCGTGACAGGTCAACGTGTTGTTTTGCCAGAGAGTGTTCAGGCGATACTCGGCATCACCTTGCAGAACACTGTTGTCGGGCCGGCCGACTTTTCCGGAGAGTTCGCCGGTGACATTGCAAAGTTAAGCGGCTCTGGCAGCGCTTCCATCAATAACTGGAAGTATCAGGGTAAGAATATTGATCAGGCCTCTGTAAACTGGCGGTTGACTGACGATTTTAACTTTGTTGTCGATGGCGATCTTGCAACTGAAATAGGAAATTTACAGGCGAGCGCTGCCGTTTTTCTTGCTGGCGAAAAGAAGAGTCAGGGGGAAATTACCGGCTATCTTGATCAGTTAGATTTGCAGTCTCTGCGCCCTTTTATCGAAAGCCCGGTTGCCGGCCGCTGTTCTGGCCCGTTTAAAGTGGTCTTTGATCTGACTGCTCCCGAGAAAACCGCTTATGATCTCAACCTGATCATGCACGAAGGGCAGTTTTACAGCTATGAGCCTGAAGAGCTCAAGGTAAGGATTTTTGGCGCCGGCCCGGCCTGGAACCTTTCTAATCCCTGCGCTACTTTTGCTAATGGCGGAGACATGACAATTGAAGGGCTGATAAGCGCTACCAATATCGCGGCGAAGGTAACCATCAACAATGTTGATTTGAGCAATTTTGAAGTTTCACCAAAAATTGCCTCGGGTTGCGCCTCATTGCAGGCAGAAGTTAACGGCCCGCTTTTTGCCCCTGAAGTCCGTGGCCAGTTGTGGGGACAGAATATTGATGTTATGCAGATCCGTTGCGACGCTGTGCGGGCGCAACTCCTGTTTAAAGATCGACTGCTGACTCTGTCGCCTCTGGTGATAAGTTTGCCTGATGACTCTACGCTTGACGGTTATCTGAACCTCAATCTGGACAACGGAAAACTCAAAGGGTTCAAATTGAACTTTCAGAAGTTTGATGTGTCGCAGTTGCGTGGGCTCCTGCCGGATCGTTTTGAAGACGCTGCGTTGAGCGGGGTGATCGCAGGGACAGTCTCTTTTGACGGCACAAGGAGCGATGATTACTGGGATTTTGTCGTCGACGGCCGGCGCCTGCATTTTGACGGTAATGATATCGACAGTCTTTATTATGAAGGCAGTATTTTTGGTAAGCAGAGTGAGATACGCAGTCTTTTTGTCAGGGCATTTGGTGGCACGCTGTCGGTTTCGGGGCAGGTGAGTGACAAAGAAAAGTTTTCCGGTGCGGTTGAGGCCGATGCTCTCAGATTCTCGAATATTCCGGCAATGCGCTCATTTCTACCGGATTTAAAAGGTGAACTCAGTTTTCAGGGCGATGTCGAATGGTCTGCCGACAAAAAGGTCGGCAACTTTACTCTGTTCGCACGCGATCTTAAGACTTCAGAACGCGATCTAGGCAATTTCGGTGGCGAAGTTGTTATTGACGACGCAGGTTTGCGCGTTAACAGTGGCGAATTTGACAAGCTGGGCATCAGTATCGATGGTGAAATCGACTGGGCCGGCCGGCGCCCATATAAGGCTGAACTGCTGCTGAATAATGTTGATTTTTCTTTCATTCCTGAATCGCACGGTATAAAGACCTTTGATTATGGTGGGCTGCTGGTTTCAGGAGCCTGCAGTCTTCAGGGCGATCTGCAGACCGGGTTGCCCGATGCCATCAACATGCAGCTTGAATCTATACGCATTCAGAAAGAGAACGATGTAATCGTCTCAAATCG
>MFYY01000198.1:0-12340 GCA_001787855.1 Candidatus Riflebacteria bacterium GWC2_50_8
TCGTTAATCTTGAAGTTCTGGCCGGTTGCGGCTGATTCAATCAGGCGATAATGCTGTCCGTCAAATTCGCTCACTCCTTCGCTGCCCTGTATCAGAATTCTTCCGCTGGGAAGCCTGAACAGGTTTAAAATCGCGCCAATCTGACCTGTGCCTTTTTCTGAAAGCTGCTTGTAGTTTTCACCGTCAAATATTTTCTGGTAGCCATTTTCCATACCAACCAGCAGGTAATGCTCAGTGTTGAGCAACGCGGTTACCGGTGCTGCTGCGTCCTTTTCGAAATCTCGCAAAGACTGGCTCGCATTACCAAAATTGAAGCTGCGCATGTAGCCTCCATCAAGATTATGCAGCTTAATTTCCTGATATTTTTCTTTGTCGGAAAGCTGCAGCATGGAATCTATTGTTTCAGGGTTCGTGCCGACAAGGCTGGTGCCGTCATAGATGAATACCTGATCGTAGACTTTGCTTTCAGCAGAAAAAGCCACAAAAACGCGGTTTCCACCGTCGATCACAATGCGGGTGGCGCTTCGTCCCTGAATCTGGGGTTGTGGTCCGCGGAACCCGATATTTTTCCAGGTCTTGCCATCCCATCTGATAACGCCGGCGTCTCCGGCAACCCATAAATTGCCATCCTTGTCCATCGCAAAGTCGTTTACTGTATTATGAAACCCCTTAACATTGTCTGCATTAAAATTTCCCAGGCTTTTGATCGGGTTGAGCTGATAGATGTGCATGCCTTGAGATTCGGTGCCAACGTAGAGCATGTCGGCCAGCACCCTGATTCTGGTGGGCTGACAGACTAACAATTCTTTCAGCATACCTTTGTCGCTCATGCTGCGTTTGCTGTAACGCATTATGCCACCGCTTTCGGTGCCAAACCAGGCTTCCCCACCTTCGCTCAAGGCAATGGCGGTTATATTGTCGCATGGCAGTTTTGAATTTTCACTGGTCAGATGGTAGCGCTCACCGTTGGTTGCAAACATAATCAGACCGCTGTTCTGCGTGCCAACCCAGAGCCCTCGGACCAGCGGCGAATGAAAGACGTTGCTGCCGGCAGCAGGATCTTCGGGCAGGCCACCCTGATCTGATCTGGCGGGGTTATCGAGTCTCTCATTCAATGCGTTCATCCGGTTCTGAAATTCAAAAAATCGCGCATACATTTCACTGACAGCTTCCGGCGGAGCAAAACGCTGGCCGGCGTAACGCTGCGTGTAGGTGGCGTAATCATCCTGCAGTCGTGCATATTCTGCCCGAAGGTCTGCAAAAATGTCGTCATCAATTGATAGTCTCGAAGCTCCGATTTTAGGCTCAAATGACTGTTTTTTCTTCTCGGTTATTATTTCGTGAGGAAAAGCGCTGAACGCTGCGCGCGTGCACCAGATGCCAGGTAACAAATTTTCAAATTTTTCGAGGTCGGAAGTCATGAACATGCCATTGGCAGAAGCAACGAACAGTCGCTTTTCGGCGGTGGCAAAATCGTTTGCCCAGCCGAGAAGGTTTTCGTTGCCGGTTACTGGAGCAAGATTGTCGCCATTGATGCGGTAAAGCCCGCCGTGACAGCCTGTAAATTCGCCGACTTCGCAGCCGATAATAGATGAAAATCCGGTTGGGCTGAGATATGCAGGCGTATTAAACTGAAGAAAAATGTCACCTTTAAGTTTGCCGGCTACCCGGTCGCAGGCAATGTAATAGCTGTCTTCTGTTTTGGGTATTTTGCTAATTGCCTGAACATTTAAATTTTCGCCGCGAGCTTTGCAGGCTTCAGAAAAGCTGATGCGGCCATTTTTTATCTCACCCTTGAAAAGACCGCTGCTCGTGCCGACGAGAAAACTCTTGTCGTCTATGTTCGCAAGACTGTTAACGGTAACAGCCGGAAATTCAAATGTGCCAGCGCCGGATTTTTGCCATGTCGCGCCGTCAAAGACCAGTAACCCTTCGTCACGCGTTCCGGCAATAACAAGTTGCCCGTTTTCAAACGGCTGGATAAGAAGCGATCTTATGTTATTGCATGGAAGTCCGTTAAGGCTGTTGTAGACCGAAAAATAGCCAGATTGAATGCGCGGTGGAGGTACATCAATCGTGGGAAAATGCTGTGCTCCGGGCTCAGGGTCGCAGGCAAAGGATATTATGCTGCAGCTTTGAAATAGTGCGAGAATGAAGATCAGTATGAATAATTTGCGCATGGCAGTAGGTCCCCTCTGGTTTATATTTTCATTTTAACCGATTCTGCTCACTTCGGGAAATCTCTGCAGTGGTGCCGCGCTGGCAATGAAAATCGCATTTCGAGCAAAGAAAATGGGCTGCCGGAAGTTCCGGCAGCCCTTATTTAATCAGGAAATCGGGTTAGAAGATCATATCTTCCATTGCTTCGTCAAGCATGGCCCCTGCTTCGGAGTCAATGACGTCTTTGGAGAAGACAATCTCAGAGATCAGCAGCTGCCGGGCAGTTTCAAAGAGCGCTTTGTCTTTGGTGCCCAGAGGCTTTACCATGCTGCGACGGCAAAGCAGTCGATAGACTCTTGCCACCTGCACCAGGTCGCCACTCTGAATTTTTTCGAGATAGTCACGATAGCGCTGATGAAAACTTTTGCTTTCTTCTTCTTCTTCTTCAGAGAAAGATTCGCTGAGCGAAGTAAAAATTTCATCAATGCTGTTATTGTTGTTGATTGTGCGCAGGCCAACCTTGTCGGCCATGTCGATCGGCACCATTACTGAACCGAGATCGCTGTAAGGAAAGTCTATCACGTAGTAGCTCAAAAGCCTGCCTCTCACCTGTCTTTTGTCAATCTGCTTAAGAATTCCTGCCCCGTGAATTGGGTGAACGATGGGAGAACCGACTTCAAAACTATTCATCAAATGACTCCTGATATTTAATCTATATATGGTCAATTATCGGCGTAAATTTAAAAAGGCCAAAGTAATCCCATAGTGTGCGGATTAAATTGGCCTGATCAGCTACAATTTGCTTAGTTTTACCAAAATTACTTAGCCTTTTTGGCGGCTGGAGCGGCTTTGGCGGCTGGTGCAGCTTTGGCAGCTGGAGCGGCTTTGGCGGCCGGAGCAGCCTTGGCAGCAGGAGCGGCGGCTGTAGCGGCAGCTGGTGTAGCAGCGGCAGCGCCTTCAGCAGTGGCTGCGGTGGTGCCTTCGGGTGTTTCATCTTTGATCTGCGAGATCTGGCAGAGAGCGATTTTGGCGCTTGTTACGATTTTGAAATCGCCAGCCTGAATGTCAGATACGTGCAGAGACTGTCCAGCATCAAGATTGTCGATGTTAAGCTTGATAACATCAGGAATCTTGCTGGGCAGACATTCGATTTTGACCTGTTTGCACATGCTGTTGAAAACTCCGCCCGATTTCTTGCCGATCGGAGTACCGACAAATTCGAGGTCTACATCGACCCTGATCGGGTGCTTCATATCAACGGCCTGCAGGTCGAGGTGAACATATTCGTGACTGATCGGGTGCTTCTGATGATCTCTCACAATAACGATTTTAGATTCGTTATTAGAAAGCTTCAGGGTGATCAGGGAATTGCGGTTAACCTTGCGCAGCAACTTGTCAATCTGTAGCTTGCTGATGGCACAATGCAGAGGGGTTACATCTTTTCCGTAGACTACGGTAGGAATAAGTTCCTTTGCTCTGAGCTTCTTAGCGTCTTCTTTGCCAACTTTGTTTCTTACTTCAGCGTTGAGAATCAACTCTGCCATAGAAACCTCCTTTATAGTGTGAATTGATAGGTAGGATTATACCATCAAATGCTCTTTGGGTCAAATTTAGCGGAGCGCCCCGGCCAACAGCCGTCTTGCCCATTCTTTCATTTTTTATTTGTACCGCGTAGAATATAAGTAAATCCATGAATAAGATATTTTTGCAGGAATTTGCCGCCGCGCTGCAGTTGAGCCGCCACAAGGGAGTTGGCGCAGCTGCTTTTCGTCGCCTGATCGATCTGCATCGTCTTCCCACGCTGGCTCTTGCCAGCTGGATAGCTGACGGTGGCGGGAATACGGCTGGTCTGCAGCGCCAGAGCCGTCATAAATCTGCAACCGCTGAAATGATCAGGAGCGCTCTCGAAAGGGTCGACCGCGGCGAATTTATGGGCTGGTATTATTCGCAACCGGGATACCCGCTGCAACTCCACGACCTTGGTGAACCGCCCCCAGTTTTGTTTGCCAGTTGCGCCATAAGGCCGCTAAAATTTGCTGCAGTTGTTGGCGCAAGAAAACTTGCGCCAGAGGCTATTCTTCCAGCAGAAGAGATGGTTCGTCAGCTCGTTGCCGAAGGCTATGCCATTGTGAGCGGCGGCGCCGCAGGAGTTGATACAATAGCACATCAGAAAGCTCTCGATCTTGGCGCTTATACAGCAGCAATACTGGCTACCGGGCTCGATGTTGTTTATCCCGCCGCTAATGCTGGATTGTTTGCTGCAATACGCCGCTCAGGCGTCTTGCTGTCAGAAATGATGCCGGGTGCAAAGCCGCAGCGCAGCTTTTTTCCGGCGCGCAATCGAATTATTGCTGCCCTCGCAGATGTCGTTGCTGTTGTTCAGGCTGGCGAAGGCAGTGGCGCACTGATCACTGCCGCGTGGGCGTCACGCCTGGGTCGACGCCTGCTTGTGCTGCCGCCTCAGACCGATTGCCCAGAAATCTGGGCCGGCAATATTAAACTGATCGAAGCAGGCGCTGGAGTTTATCAGCCAGGTGGTCGGGCTTTCTCAGTTGCCGAGCCGGTCAGCGAGTTTTTTGATGCTGGCTGCCAGTCTTTCGCGGGCTTCTGATGCCGGTGTCACTGTTGTCAGGTCTTCGAACCAGACGAGCTTCTTTTTGAGGTTCGCTTTATCTTCTGTGTTTTCGTAATATGTCAGGTTTTCGGCGATGTAATCGAGAGTTACAATAGCAGTTTCAAGAGCCTTGTCGATATGTTTGCCTTCTGGATAACTTTCGATATAGCGTCCGTAGGATTTTTCAAAAAAATAGATCATCATGTCCGGGTCGCCTTCGGTTTCTCCTGGCAATGTCTGTGAAGCAGCCGCCCATGCAATCTCTTCTGCTGCCTCGATTATGTCGGCATACTTTTCGGCGAGTTCCCAAAGAGTTTCAGGCTTTACAAAATGCTGCCCGGCTGATTCATGGTAATAACAGAGGTTTTGATAGCCTTTTACCGCCTTGTGTTTGCCGTCAGAACCCTTGCCGGCATTGGAAAGAGCCGAGTAGACGCGGTCGAGCGTGACCAGAAAAGCCAGCTCAAGCTGGGCTTTCTCAAGTGAGTGAGAGGCCATTTCTTTTATTCTCTCAGCAAACTCAAGAGTCTGCATTAAATCTTCTGCCGATTTGTTTTCGGCACTGGTCTGCGCTTTTATAATTTGTATCGCAGCCGAAAATCGATCGTCCTGCGTTGTTGCCAGCGTCAGTCCGCCAAATATCCATCCCTGTTGCTGATTATCAGTATCTATTTTATACCAGGGCGCGGTTTTTCCAAGCAGCGTCTCTGCTTTGTCTGAAGCCTCAATAACTTTGCCCCAGGTCCCAATTGGCAACGTCGCTACAACTTTTCCGGAAGTTGCCGATGTGTCACGAATGCGAACATTGGTAGCCGCGACATAAACATACTCTGGCGTTGCCGCGAAAGATGCCGTTAACATGAAAACAAATAGCAACAGCAGTTTGCAGATCAGGAGTTTACGCATCGGTGTTTCCTTGCAAAAAAAAATACCCGGGCACAGATGGCCCGGGCCTTTTGATCAGTGTCCGCAGCCTGAGCAGCTTGAACAGCCAGAACCGCAGGAAGATGGCATTTCTGACGCGTCCTTTATGTCCATGAGCTCAAGGTCGAAGTGCAGCGTTTTGCCGGCCAGAGGATGGTTCATGTCGAGAGTCACCGACTCATTGTCAAATTTGACTATGGTTGCAATAACTCTTTCGCCGTTTTCCATCTGCAGGGCAAGCTGCTGATCTTCCACCGGTTCGAATTCTTCGCCGAAATTTTCGCGCTGAGTGGTGATTACACGTTCATCGGAATAATCGCCGTAGCCTTCAGATGGCGCCAATACGATGGTCTTCTTGTCGCCCACGCTCATGCCGACTACTGCTGTCTCGAATCCTTCTATGATATCGCCTTCGCCAACGATAAAATAAAGTGGGCTACCGTCGGCGCTGGTGTCAAAAACTTCTCCAGAGTCGAATTTGCCAGTATAGTGAACAAAAACCAGGTCGCCTTTTTTTACTGCTGCCATAATTGGCTCCTTTTTAGCCTGGTTGGCTGAAAATTGTACAGCTGATCTGTACGTCGAATTAGATTATTATTTTTTGTCCCGTAAGTCAATATTTGACTAATCTTGTCTAGCTGGTATGTTATGGCGCAACATCCATTTCCAGACTGCTGTGCGGCTGACTCCCAAAGCCCGGGCTGCTTCAGCCTTGTTCCACAGGCTTTCTTCGAGCAACGCCACCAGTTTGTCGCGGTCACGCAGGATGCGCTTGCTCTCGATGCTTGCTCTGTGGGAATGCCCGGTTTCGGCCAATAAATGAGAATTCGGCGGACTTTTTCGGGAAACCCCTGTTTCGGCAGGCAGATCGTCGATGCCAATTGTGCGGTTCTGACAGACAACAAATGCTTATTCTATGGCGTTTTCAAGTTCGCGGACATTTCCTGGCCACTGATAGGCAAGCATTTTGTTGAGTGCGTCACGGGAAATACCGGTAATCAGTCGCCCGGTTCGCGCGCTGAAGCGGTTGATAAAGTAGTGGGCAAGCAGAGGAATGTCTTCTGTGCGCTCACGAAGAGCCGGTAATACCAGCGGAAACACGCGCAGTCTGTAATAAAGATCTTCTCTGAATCTTCCTTCTTTTACTTCGCGAACCAGGTCTTTATTGGTAGCGGCAATTACTCTGACATCGGTTTTGATAACGATTTCGCCGCCCACACGCTGCATTTCTCCATTCTGTAAAACCCGCAGCAGCTTAACCTGCATGGCCGGGCTTATGTCGGCTATTTCGTCAAGAAATATCGTTCCTTTGTCAGCAGCTTCAAAACGACCGATTCGCTTTTTAACCGCACCGGTAAATGCACCCTTTTCGTGTCCGAAAAGCTCTGATTCGAGAAGCGTTTCGGGTAAGGCCCCACAGTTTACTTTGATGAAAGGGCCGGTTTTTCGGTTGCTCAATTGCTGAATAGCGTTGGCAACAAGCTCTTTTCCGGTGCCACTTTCTCCAAGAATCATGACCGATGCCTCGCTTTCGGCCGCCAGGGCTATCAGGCGAAAGATCCGCTGCATTTGGGGACTCTTGCCGGTTATGCCTTCAAAACCGTCTTCTGATTGCATTCTTGACGCCATTGCAGCAATTTCCTGGCGCAGATTAAACACCGGTCGAAAGTCGGTTATTGTCTGCAGAATGCCAAAAGTTTTGCCCTGCTCATTGCTCATGATCCGCGCATTAACCATGACCGGTATTTTCTCGCCACTTTTGGCGATAATTCGACACTCGCAACCATTTATGCAGCTCTCTCCCTTTTTTGTGTTTGAAAACAGAGCAAAAATACGGTCGGCACCCATGCATTCAGCCGATCGTAACCACTCTGTCGTTCGGTCTAACGCCTCTTCTGCTTGATAGCCAGTTATCTCTGTCATGGCCTTGTTCCACACCCTGATTTTACCTGCGGTGTCGACCAGAATCACACCTTCAGCCATTGTGTCGAGCAGCAAGGCTGCGCTGATGTCCTGCAGGAAATTTCGCCCGCCCATATTTTTCTCCCCGTGAAGTATTGCGGTAACGTTACCTCCATCCGTAAGAAAATGCAACTATTCGCAACTTTACCGCAGTCGCGATATCTTCAACCTCTGATTCCCGCCGAGAGCCCGAGTTAATCTTAAAAAATCAATTCATTTCCTCAATTGTGACGGTGGACTAGCTTATCGAATGGCCCTCTGAGCGGTGCGCCGGCAGAATAATACTTCCAATAATCTTTGCCAGAGCGCTGGATAGGGCATGGCACAAAAAATGCTCTCTAATTAGTAAATCATTTAAGATGGAGAATGTTATGACCATAGAAAATGCGATAAGAGTTCTTGCCGGCTCAATGATTCTTCTGAGCCTTTACCTGACCTGGTATGTCAGCCCGATGTGGGTATGGCTTACTGTTTTTGTTGCGCTGAATCTCATTCAATCGGCATTTACCGGATTTTGCCCGGCAGTGTTCTTTTTACGAAAGCTTGGTTGTAAAGAAAGCTGCCGTCAGGCTTGAGGATGCTGCAGAAAGAATCGGCCACAGAGCCTGAAGCCCTGTGGCCGATTTTGCGTTTTGCCTTGCCTGAGAAATTATTAGTAATTGTTCGCCGAACAGACTTTATTTAAAAATTTTCTTTCTGATGTGACAATAGGGGCTTTTGCCGGTCTTTTCGTAATAATTCTGGTGATAGTCTTCGGCGGGCCAGAATTTTGCTGCAGGTCTGATCTCGGTTGCGACTTCGTACCCCATACCGCGAAGTTGCGCGGTGATCTCGTCGGCAGATTCCTTCTGGTCAGCGGTTTGCACAAAAATTGCTGATTTATACTGCTCTCCTATATCCGGCCCCTGACCATCGGTCTGACTGAAGTCATGGATTTCGAAGAACAGGCGGGCCAGCTCACTGAAGCTTGATTTTCCAGGGTCAAAAACAACTTCAACCGCTTCCAGATGCCCGGTTGTGCCTGTGCAGACACTTTTATAATCGGGGTTGTCAGTGCGGCCTCCGGTGTAACCAGATTTAACGCTGATAATGCCCGGCATCTTTTTCATCAGATGTTCGACGCCCCAGAAACAGCCTCCGGCAAACACGGCAGTTTCATTTTTAGCTGCCGCGGCCGATACAAAGTCGAGCGACACCGAATTGACGCAGTGGCGAGTATTTTTTTCGGTAAAACCCTCGCCGGTAAACACATGGCCAAGGTGGCCGTTACAGGCCTTACAGACGATTTCAACCCGGCGCCCGTCCGCGTCGGGTATTCGGGTCACGGCGCCTTTGATTTCGTCGTCGAACGATGGCCAGCCACACCCTGATTCAAACTTGTCGTTCGAGCGGTAAAGCTCGGCACCACAGCGCCGACAAGTATAGGTGCCCGCCTCTTTATTATTGAGAAACTTTCCGGTGAAAGGGCGTTCAGTTCCCTTGTGTACTATTACGCGTTCTTCTTCGGGGGTAAGTTGTCGATAATCCATGGCGGCTCCCTTTGTGCTCAGGTGAAAAGCGGCTAACAGAGCAAACAGCATGATGAGCAGTAATTTGTTCATAGGTTTCTGACTCCATGCAGATAATAATTATAACTGATGCCAGGCTGTCGTAAAAATCGTTTGAAAATAATGTCTGCTGGCAAACAAGAACGGGTCAGACGATAGCTTTGTTAGTTCTGGAAGCAAAATGCGGCGAATCGCCCCACTTGCCGAAACCAATCTGTTCGCCTATTCCCTCGATTCTTCGTTGCAGGCAGCCTCGGCACATCGTGGCGTTTTCGTCAGTGCAGGGCTTGTTTTCGTAGAGCTGATAATTCTCTCGATACTGGGTGTCAGTAGCATTGGGCATTATCACGTTGGCGCCGGCCAGCAGACCTTGTTCGCGCCCATCGTGCTCAAGGGCCTGCAGAGCTGTTGTTGCGGCGATGTTGATGTCGCGCATAAGTATGCGAGCCAGCGCGATCATTTTCAGGCCCAGGTTTAACAGCGTTTTGTGCGGGATTTCCCATTCTGCGCGGTAACTGGCCAGTGGCGTATCTGAATGGTATATATATGGGCCCATTCCGATCATATCAATGTCAAGGCTCTTGAAAAACATCAGGTCTTCTGCCAGATGGCGGGCGGTTTGCATGGGCAGTCCGATCATTACGCCGGTACCAACCTGATATCCGACCTTACGCAACCTGTGCAGGCAATCGACGCGGTTTTCAAAAGAATGATCTCTGGGATGCAGTTTTGCATAGAGTTCTTTGTTGCTGGTTTCAATGCGCAAAAGATAGCGATGAGCACCGGTGTCAAACCATCGGCGATAAGTTTCTTCGCTCTGCTCACCAAGAGAAAGGGTGATGCCAAGCTCGCCATTAGTGCGCTTCTTGATTTCTTTCAGCAATCGCTCAACCATATTGATATACTCAGGGTCGCTGCGCTCGCCAGACTGCAGCACTACGCTGCCGTAGTCAGCCTTCCAGGCCCAGACTGCCGATTCGACGATGTCTTTCTCAGGAATGGTGAACCGTTGCATTTTGCTGTTACTACGGCGGATGCCACAATAGTAACAATCTTTTGCGCAGATATTGCTGAACTCGATAATCCCGCGAAACCAGGCTGTTCGACCCACATATCTGGTTTTTACACGATACGCACAAGCAAGCAGTCTGTCGATATCGCTCTGGTTTTCGAGATTGAGCAGTTGTTCGATTTCTTCAAGACCCAGGTTGCCTGAATTTTCAGCTTTTGTAAGCAATTGGTCGAGCATTTGTGCCTCATTTATTAACTGCGTAAACTGCAAATCAATAAAAGGATACTCTTTTTGTGCCAAAAGTCAAATTTTGGTAACAGCACAGATCTCTTTGATCAGATCCTGAATTCTGAATGGCTTTTGCAGGAAACCGTCAAAGCTTGCGCCGGTAAATCTCTGTAAGGTTTCGTTGCGCGAATGACCACTCGCTATAATGACCGGTATCTCAGGACTGATGGCCTTGATTTTATTAAAGGTTTCTTCACCGCTTAGTTTTGGCATCACCATGTCAAGAATGACCAATGCTATCTCCTGTTTCTGGTTCTCAAAAATCTCGACTGCTCTTGCACCATCTCCGGCGCAGATAATCTCGATATTATAAGGTTCCAGCATCATTTCGGTGAGGGATAATATCGTCTCTTCGTCATCCGCCAGCAAAATTTTGCCCTTGAGTTTTAGCTCGGGGATTACTGTTTCTTTGTCGACTGCGTCATTAAGCAGTTCTTCAGACGCGGGCAAAATTATTACAAAGCTTGAGCCTCTGCCTGGCGTGCTTGTTACGCTTATGGCACCACGGTGTGATTTGATTATTCCCATGGTTGCTGCAAGTCCGAGGCCACGCCCGGTAAATTTCGTTGTAAAAAACGGGTCAAATATCTTTTCCAGGGTTTCTGGCGGAATACCACAACCCGTGTCGGTAACTTCCAGGAACGCATAAAATTCATTGTCGGGATCCAGGTTTGACACCGCTGTGGATTTCATAGAATTACTGTTGCGGTCGAGCATGCCGGTACGAATTGTAATCTGGCCATTATTGTCGCCTATGGCTTCGGAGGCGTTCATTATCAGGTTCATTACTATCTGACGCAGCTGTAGTGGATCACCAACTGCGGTTATGCCTTCTTTTAGGTCATAGCAGACCGTAATTTTTTTTGATATGGTAACCGAGAGCAGGTTGGCCATTTCTTTTACGAGCAACGACAAATCCATGGGTTCGATTCTAAATACATTTTTACCGGTGAAATCAAGCATCTGCCGTGTCAGTTCTGCTGCTCGCTGTGCGGCCGTCTGAATCATGCAGATATTTTCATACAGTCGACCGGATTTGGGGATCTCAGTAAGGCTGATCTCTGCGTAACCCATAATCGACATGAGGATATTGTTAAAATCATGAGCCACGCCGCCGGCAAGTGTGCCGAGACTCTCAAATTTCTGCGCCAGCTGTAACTGCTCGACAAGATGCTGCTTTTCTTCTGCCGCGACAGCCGACTCAGTTACATCAGAGAAGATCACGATACAGCGCGACTCGATAACTGTGGCGACGCAGTTAAAAATGCGTTTGTCCGGGCCGCTGCAAAGGCACAGTTCACCGGTGTCAATGTGCTTGTTGCCGTCTTTTCTGTTAACCAGGCTTTCGAGAAAAGATGCTATCGGAAAGCCCATTCTGCCAAACGGCTTGAATTGCTCAAACAAATCTTTTAAATTCAACGTCTGAGTGCAGCTTAATCTGGTGTTTCGTGTGAACTCTTCGTTGGCAAACTCGATATTGCCAGTTCGATCGGCAAGTACTATCGAAAATGGCGAGTTGTTAACCAGAATAGAAAAGCTCTTTTCTGCCTGCTCGACCGCTATTCGAGACTGTTTAAGCTGGGCTATCTTATCGTTGAGCTGGTCATTTGCGGCCTGCAGCTGCTGATTTTTATCTATTTCGAGGTTCTGTGATTCTATAATCTTTTCGAGAGCTGCCGAAAAATTATCTATGAGCTGCCTGATTTCAAACACAATGCTGGTCGGTGCCTGAGTTTCGATGCTGGCAAAACCGGTTTTTGCAATTGCGCTGGTGTAGTTCGATAAATCCTGGAGAGGCACGGTAAAATATTTTCTGATCAATCCTGATAGCAT
>MFYY01000198.1:12355-20042 GCA_001787855.1 Candidatus Riflebacteria bacterium GWC2_50_8
AATGAAAGCTCAAAGAGGCGGTCAATGTGCCCGGTCATAGGTTCTTCTATGATCAGACTCCAATTTAACGGTGTTGCCAGTCTTGTGTTAAGGATTATCGTAGAATTTCTGTACTGGCTGGCAGCCGGCATCGATTTCGCAGGGGGCATGATAGTGAGTCTGCCACCCATTATGGAAGTTGCTCGCTCAAGATGGTTTTCATGTTGCTGGCCGATTTGCTCCAGATGACTGCTGTAGACAATTCTATTGCTGTCATCGAGAATTTTTATATGAACTTCTTTGTCGAGAAGATGTTGTATCTGAGTTTCCAATGAGAACGGATTCAGCGCGCCGGCAACGTAACCGGCCAGTTCACCGTCTCTGAAAACTGGTTCGGCAATTATTACTGCCGGTTTTGGGCAGAGGGCGCCACCGCTGGTAATGCCTGATACCAGAGGCTTGCCGGTGTCTACAATAGTTTTAAAATGTTGAAAACCCGAGAAGTCCTGCTCGATAGAAGATTCACCGTTGGAACATTTATATGGGTGGCAGAACAGGCATTTTCCGTGAGTGTCTGCAAAGTATATGTAATGAAAACCAGGTTGAGCGCGACAAAATGCTTCAATGCTGATTGACAGATCGGATTCTTTATCCGGACTCTGGGCGCTGAAGGCAATTTGTCTGATTGCCGATACGTGCTGATCTTGCCATTGTTGAATCAGCAGCGAAATTGACCGTTTCAGGTTCTCATGGCGCGACTGTATCTGAGAAAATACCGATGCTGAAAGTATTCTGCTGTCGAGCAATGTAAATATCAGCAGCGGAATAACTGTTACAATGATGAAAACATTGATTACTGCTTCGGATGCTCGCATCTCAATGTTGCTATGCTGCTCATCGTTGACCTTGAGTTTTAGCAGGAATATCAGCGAAGTAGCTACCGCTGCATTGAAAACTCCATTTATCATGTATTTGAGAATAAACAGGCGAATAGCCAGTGGAAAGAAAGCATCGCTCATGTACATGTTGAAATAGATAAGAGGGGGCAGCAGAAAAAACCAGGTGATGGTCGCGCAGAATAGCAGATGAAGCCCGGTTTTTCTCATTAAAAGGACTATGAGAATCGCTTCTGCTGTGTACATAATTATGCCGAGAACGTGATTCCACAGATAAAACGTTGGGGAAGCAATAATAGCTGCAGCAAGTATTCCGGCCGGTGCTGGCAGCATATACAATGCTATCATTGCGAAAATGCCGCCAAATATCAGGTCGACCCTGAAATGCAGGGTGAATGGCACAAAATTAAGCGCTGTGCCAGCTGCCACAAGGCATAAAAAAATCAACAGTTGTCTGGTTCGGCTGTCGCTCAGAAGTCTCTCCCACGCTGCATTATTCAATTATATTGTATGATTGTAGTAATTATCTAACTATAATGCCCTGAAGTCAACATTTACAGATAGTAACATTGTGAAAAAACAAACCGGCCACCATGTCTGGCAGCCGGTTTGTTTAGTAAAATCAATAATCAGATCAGCGGTCTGAGCCACTGCAGCTTCTGCAGCATGTTCAGCTTGTCGATTACTTTTTTGTCAGAGTGTGTTTCCGGGCCAAATACCGTTGTTACTGAGCCGTCGCGTTCAACTTTAATTTTATACTCATGCGAATGACTGATGTCAGCCATAATGCGCAAGGCAACCTGGGTTGCAAATGGCTTTGACAGGGTAACGGCGATAACTTCAGAATTGATCTGTTCACTGCATGGATCCATGTTGTAGGTGCCAATTACTGCAACGCTTCGATCGAATACGAATACTTTTGAGTGCAGCTTGGTCGACAGCTTGTAGCCAAAAATTCTGACATTGGGCATTTCTTTGAGAATCCCACGCCAGTCACCAATGAACATGGCCTGGGTAAGAAGGCTGTCTGAGCTCATCGGACTATTGGTATGGATGATTACCTTGACGCCGCGATCGCTTGCCCTTTTAAGGGCTGCCCTGGCTTCGTCGGTGAGAACAACATAGGGGTTCTGAATGATGATTTCACGTTCACAGGCATCCATCAGAGCGCTGAGATTTTTGGTGATATCATTACGCGTGCCGTGAATAGAATGTTTGTCGAGAATTCTGGTCGGGTAACTGCGCTCGCCCTGAAAAAGTTTGAATGCAGCGTAGTGCTGCATACTTTTGTAGGTGCTGAGTTCTTTGTTGTAACCCTCAAGAAGCTTGTTGGTCAGCTTTGAGAGAGTCGCGATAGGTGTCTTGAACTGCCCGCCACCTGTAATATGGCGGCGCATGGCTGTGTAAGCGATATCCAGATGCTTTGACATTTCGTCGGCATTGCCAAAAAGGTCTTTATAAATAGGGAAATTGCCGCCGCTTTTGAATTCTTCTTCGAATGCATTACGAGCCTGGTTTGCCACTGTGCCGCTCTGAATCAGAACGTCGGTGTCACGGTAGACTGTAGCCAGATCCTTGGGATCGACGAAATAGTTCTTGGAAATGTTTCTGCCGCCAGTGATCAGATATTCGTTGTCGACGAGAATAATCTTGTCGTGATTGGAAGCGGAAATTTTGCGAAGGTCGTCGAACAGCGAGATCAGGCGGCGATGTACCGGACTGAAAACCTTTATCTGCACGTTTTTATACTTTATCAGTTCCTGTAATACGTCCTGGCCGATAAGTTTGCGGGTAAGACCCTTGGTCCCACGGGCATCGACCATCAGGCGGATATTGACGCCTTCTTTGGCCTTCTTATGAAGCATGCCGAGCATGCTCATGCCAAAAATATCCTGTTCAACAATGAAATAGGTGATATCGATAGACTTTTTGGCATTGTCGAGAATATGCCAGCGAGCAAACCAGGAATTCACATTGTCAGGCAGAAAGCATAATTTGGCCTGTGGGTCGAAAGTGTTGGTGTTAATTTCCTTAAAACACTTTTCGACGTCGGCATGGGCTACGGCAGACATTCCTGCGCAAGCCAGAATCACTGCCAGCAACAGAACAAAGCGTGAAGAACGTTGCATACTACACCTCGCACATTTAATAGATTTTTTCATTATACTCATTTGTACCGATAAATCGCAACAAATCGTCTGCAAAACATATAAAACCCGAGTCGCAGGCTGGTAGAAATTTTATCAGACTCCAGGTTTCGTGCTCATGGCTACTCGCAGTTGTCCTTTCAACTTGTCGATGCGCTTTTGCAGTTCTTCTGAATCAGGGTTGAATTTTGGAACATCAAGATACTGTGCGTAAAGCTGAAATCTTTGCAACTGCTGCGCCTCGATCATGGTTGACTGGTCGCCATCGAGCTTCGAAATATCGTCTATTGCCGTAGAAGCGCAGTCAAGTATCATCTGTTCCTCAAGCTTGCCCTTGAGTTTGCGAACCTGCTGAATGCTTTCAAAAAAATCGGCTATAGCCGGAACTTCGCTCAACAGCTCTTCGCCAGACAGAGGGAAAGGCGGCAATTGTTGATGCCAGAAAAACCGCATGACGAAAGGCAGTTCAAAAGGAACGCTGTCAAAGCCACCAGAGTAGGGCTCGGCCATCGGGCCATAGGGCGAAAGCAGAAATTCGCCAAGAATTTCCTGGCGGCGCTGAATGTTGTTCGCAGCATTCTTTGAATCATCTGCTGCTATGTGTTCCATCAGGCGCTCATTGATAGAAGCAAGCCGGTTAAGCCAGCGATAGCGAAGAATCAGCGCTTCAGCCTCGCGAATTTTATTGCCAACCGCGATTGCCTTTTCCTGAAAACTGTTGTTGTTGGCTACTATTGCATAGACATTGTTGCGCCAGATTATAGCTGCTGTTTCGAGTGAAAGGTCTGCGTAAACCTTGATTCGGCTGGTCAAAGTGACAGCAGCGTTGACAAAGTTGTCAGCTGCCTTCTGCTTGTCGGCTTCGCTACGCGTCCAGTCTGTCTCGTAAAATGAATTTATTACCATCTGCAGGCTTTGTAGCATTTTCAGGAGCTGATCTTCGATCTTGAAATGTACCGAGTAGGGCGACATGCCGGCTTTCAGCTGCAGGCGATGCACCAGAAACGACACGACGACCGCCCGCATGAAGTTGATTGCATCAAAGCCGGCATAGACCATGCCGGCCCAGAACAGCATGAAGCTTAATGGAAAGGCTACCTGCATCAGCAGCATCGCGCCGCCGCCGGCAACGCTCAACATTGACAGCCAGAGAAGCCAGCTTTGTTCGGGTGAGCCCATGTAAGTGCGCATTTCGTTGGCGATGTTTTTGCCGAGACTTTTGTCTGGTTTAACCGTTTCACACATGTAGTGAAACTTGCCAGGAACCGTAGGTGCGCTTTCGAGATACTGTTTTTCGAGAGCAGTGAGTTCGTTATAGTTTGGCCGGGACAGTCCGCAAAGTGGACATACCTGGGTCTTTGCCGACAGTGCGCCATGGCACTGACGACAGGTCTGGGTCAGCAGGTGATTTTTGTCTGAAATGATATTCATCATTGCAAGTCTACAACAGGCCTTGTGCAAACTCAATGCAAAAAACTGCTTGAAAAAAAGTGGCTTAAGTGTACATGCTGTATATGACTGTTGCTGGTTTTTAAATTTTTGAAACATCTTTTTTCCGACAAGGCGGTCTTTTTATAGGCAGATTTTGCCGGGATTAGACCTGAATAATTTGAGCGGATCATGCTCAAAGTTGGTTAAGGAGAGGGGTTTTTATGAAGAGAATGCTGACTTTAGTCATGGTGCTGCTCAGCTCAACATGCTTTGCTGTTTTGCCCAATCCACACATTTATGAGTGGGGAAAGCTTACTGCGCCTGAAAACTACCATTTCAGTGCCAGTCAGAAGTTAGAAATTTACTGGGAAAAACTGAAATCTACCTCAGCGTCTCCACAGGCTATAGTTATGATAAATGGCGGCCCCGGGATGCCACATGACTCTTTTCATCAGGCGACTGCTAATGGCGGTTATCTTAAGGACTGGTTTTACGCATTGCGCACAGATTTTGATATTTATTATTTCGATCAGCGTGGAACCGGCGAATCATCAGCTCTCAGCTACGACATACTTGAGCGGCGAAATTTCAAAATGTACGGTACCGAAAATATTTGCCGTGATATCGAAGAACTGCGCAAAAACGTTATAAAAAAGGACAAGATAGCTGTTCTGGGAGAATCATACGGTGGCATGGTCGCGTTGAGCTATGCAATCATGTATCCTGACCGGGTTTCAAAACTGGTGATTCATGACTCTTCACCGAGTAATGAGTATTTTACTCATATGCACAAGAATTTTTCGGAAATGCTGGCGGTGCTCGATAGCAAGCTGCCAGGTGTCAAAGAGAATATGATAACCAGCATTCAGAAGTTTGATAACAACGAAGTCACCAATGCTTATAACATTGATATTTCGGGCCGTGATTTTTTGTCGCTGATTCTCAACTACACTTACTCCCTGCGTGGCCAGATTATCATTGCTTACATGGCTCAGGATATAGCAACTACTGGCCGATCGGATATACTTGATGCCCTGCTTGGATCAATCATCGGCAGAGAGGGGGATGAGAGCTTCAAGTCTTTGCCGCCGACAATTTTGCTGGTGCAGACATCCGAGATGCTTGACGAGAAAGCTGTGGCATCAGTACAGGCCGGTGCTGATTATCAGCCATGGAACTATGACTGGCTGAAAAACAATGTGCATCAGCCGCGGCGTGAATTCAGGGAGTATCTGCGTCTAAACGAATTCAAGGGATATAACGTGATTTCACAACTCTCAAAAATTACGGCTCCAACCCTGGTGCTGGTTGGAGAAACTGACTTTATCTGCCCGCCAGCCTATGCGCAGACCATAAAAAATAATATCGGCAGTCACTGCCGGTTGGTTACTATTCAGAATGCCGCACACAGCGGGTTTATCGAACAGGGCGAATTCGTTGTCGGAAAAATCCGCAATTTTCTGACTGGTTACTGGCCAGGCTATGATTACCGTGAAAAAGGTCTCGCAGAATTCAGCAGCCGCAACGTCTCGCGCGAAGAAGCCATTGAGATATGGCTTGAAGGCGCGAAACGTCTTGCTATCAGCGGGTTTTAGCCGAGCCAGAAATTCTCTGGAGTTTGCCCGGCGAACACCCCATGATATTTTCCCGGGCTTTCGCAGCGCTGGAAAATAAACTGGCAGATCGGTGTGCCGGGAATCAGCTTGAGAGGAATCGGACCGAAATTAGATATCTCAAGAACCTGATGATTGCTGATGCCTGGCTGCATAAATGAAGCCGAGATATGTACCAGGAGTCCGACCCGCGCAAATCGGCTGCGACCTTCAAGCCACCCGGAAAGGCCGTTGCCAAGGGTCACTTTTTCACTGGTTATGCCGAGAACCGTTTGTCCTGGCTTTACCGTCAGTGTGTCGCCATTATGAACCTGGATGCCTTTGGTGGCAGCTTTAAAATCCATGTCGTCGGTCATGCACAAATCGTTGGGCAGATGCACAAAAACGCGAAAAGCATTCGATAAATGCAGGTCTACACTGGCCGGGCCAAGCATTCTTTCGTCAAAAGGCTCTATTCCAATATTGCCTTTTTTCATTTCTTCCAAGATGGCTTCTTTGCCGAGAATCGTCATCCGTTCCTCCGGGGGTAGTTTAAATAGTGCAAAATTATATCACTCAATTACTTCTTTTTACCAAGAAAAGCTGCGGCAAGTTTTGCCGCAATTTCTCCGCCAGGAATTATCAGTCCGAGCGCGTCTGCACCTATGTCGAACAGGTTTGCTTCGCTGAGGGTTTCTGAACTTTTGTCTGCGGCGCTGTGTCCCTCTGATAATCTGCCGGTGACGCCGTCTATCTCGAAGGTTACCTTCTGATCGCGGCCAACCCAGTTGAATTCAAATGCGTATACTGGCCGGTAATACAGGTTGAGTTTCGATATGTTCAATCCCTGTGCGATTATTTCGAGCGCCTTGATTGGCTTCATGAATTCAAAAATTATGTCTCTAACCAGTATTGAAGCACGTATCCTGGCCGGTATGATTCTGAATCCGTCTTTATCAGGTTTTTCTATAATCAATGCCCGGGCCTTTCCTCGCTCAATTGTTGCGCTAAAGTCAGCCTGCATGCCTGTTGTTGCGTCGACGGACCTGCTTATGAGCTGTTTCGCATGGCAACGTTCTTCAACCGTTATATCGACTCTTTTTTTTGCAGATTTGAAAACCTGATCGCCAATTTTGATTTCGCAGACCTGATCTTCAAGATCGAGAGAAAGCGGTCGTGATCTGAGATAGTCCAGACTGGCTTCGCATTCTATCTGCCAGAAAGGATGCAGCCTTTGCTCGCAGAAAATGAGCTGGATTTCTTCGGGCTTCGGCCGATAAATCAGCCGAGAAAAAAATCCAATACTGCCTTTCTTGTTCTCTTCGGCAATCTGCTGGGCCTGTTCCGGCGAAATAAGCGGTTCAAAGGCATAGACGCCGGTTTCACCAGTGGTCAGACGGCAGGTGCCTTGCTCTGCGTCTTCGCTGCCTGAGGTCGTAAAAAATCTGGTGTTGCACTGTTCGCGCAGCAGTTCGATTATCGAACTCGCTACCCTGGCGCGCAATTCTGCATGTTTGCTGAATACCTCGTGCTCAAAGAGGCTCAATATGTTTTTTAGAGCAAGGCTGGCCACGGTTTTTGCCGCTTCATCTCTGACTTTACGGTTGCTCAGCAGCGGCAGGGCAAGGGCAAGAAACTCGCG
>MFYY01000198.1:20099-33326 GCA_001787855.1 Candidatus Riflebacteria bacterium GWC2_50_8
CAATAGCCTCGGCGGCCACTGAACGGACGCGGGGAGAGGCATGACTGAGCATTCGCGAAAATAACGAAACATTATCGGGATCGTTCAGCGATTCAATGCCTTCGATAGTATTACTGACTATACGGTCGTCGCCATAAGCCAGAAAGGATTTTAGCAGAGCCATCTGTTGAGGGTCGGGGTAAAATTTGGGAAGGTTCTTAACCAGCCAGGAGATGTGGTTTGGCTCAAAGCAACGCTCAAGATAGTCTTCAAGAGCAAGTTTTAACTCTTTTGTCTGGAGTTTAATACACCATTCGAGATCACGCAGGGTGACCTGTCCTTCGTTGCCTTTTTGCAGCTTTTTGAGCATCAGCTGCTTGAGTGCAGTCTGCTCGCGCCGGCCCACCGCCTGTGAAATGATCGATGTGGCAACATCTGATACGTGCTTCTGGCCATGCTCGGCGAGATAGATCAGCTTGTTCATCGCTTCGTCGGTCAGCAGGTGATCATCGCAGGCAGCAAAATATGCCAGGCCAACGAGCTGACGATCGGTGTCTGCAGAATCCAGGCAGATCAGGTTAATGTTGTAATCATCCATTCAACAGGTCTTAAAAACTTACGGTCACGCCAAGACGTGCCGCCATTTCCTTGATATTTTCGATCTGATCGAGATCTGGCCGGCCATCATCACTGAATTTGCTGGTTATTTCGTAATGTTGCTTTATAATCTTCTGATGCAGCTCTTTGACGTTTTTGTCTTCGAGCTCAAGCTCTGCGCGAATTCTGGCGAGGGTTTCGTGTTCTTCGTCAGTGATTACGTCATCTTCTACAACATTGTCGAGCAGAGTCCAGTAGACGAGATTGCGGGCATCAATTACTTCGTTACTGGTTGCCTCAAGGCAACCGGTCAGAGCCTGAAAAACCGTTCTCTCGTCTTCGTCGATATGAAAGTCATCGCGGGTGATCATGAAATAAACTTCGGCCAGCAATCTGGTCACAAAACAATAGTCTTCGCCCCAGTCTGAGAGATCCCAGAGCTCGTCGTCCTCTACTATTGCTACCCAGCATTCACTGGCGTTCTTTTTGATGTGAATCGTTCTGTCATCAATTTTGCAGAATGGCGCAAAATCCTCGGCAACAAGGTCCGCTGGCTGAAGCTCATCGCCAATTCCGGCGGTCAATTTGCGTTCAGTCGTTGTTTTCTGGCCCGCCATGGTGTTGATCATGCTTCCCCAGAAGCTTTTTTTCTCGGCTGCTTTTCGGCCCTTCTCAACATAGTTCTGCGCGTAATCGCTTAACAGCATGACTCGTGATTCCAACATTTTCGATCTCCTGCTTTGTTTCGTTCAGACTAACATAGGAAAATGCAATTATTCAATGGTAACGGAATCGGGTTCTGGCTGCCGGTTGTCAGCTTTGGCGGTCGCCATGGAATATATCCAGGCACCCACTGCAGCCGTAATAGGTATGGCCAGAACCATGCCGAACAACCCGGCCAGCGAGCGAACGATTTCGGCGCAGATGAATTCCATATTCATGACCTTGATCAGCGGAAAGTCTTCCTTTTGTATGGCAAAAAGGAGTATCAGCGTCAACGAAGCGCCTGTATAAGCCAGAATCAGGGTGTTAACCATGCTGCCGATTATGTCGCGGCCAATGTTCATGCCGCTTTCGAAGAGCTTTTTGCGGTCATAACCCGGGTTGGCAAGAGAAATTTCGAAAAGCGAAGATGAAATCGAAATCGCCACATCCATAACCGCGCCCAGGGCACCGATGATTATGCCGCTGATCAGCAGACCGCGCAGGTCAATTTCGGCATTGAGAAGCTGCAGAAAGGTGGTCTCGTCTCCAGTGTAACCGGTGAGCTTAAGCAAAACCGCGGCCATCCAGCCAAACAGCCCTGCCAGAATAACCCCGCAGACCGTTCCGACTAAAGCAATCACCCCTTTTTTGGTCAGGCCGGTGATAATTGAGAGATATACGGTGGAAATAAGTAGAGAAGCAAATATAGTCAGGGGGATCGGCGCCCATCCACTAAGAAGCAGTCTTGCCATAAGGCCAAAAATAACGATGAGGGTAAAGAATAGCGCAAGCATGGCTTTTACACCGTTAACGCCGGCAACGCCGGCAATCAGCAGCAGGATAAGCGCAGATATGAACAGCAGTCTGTGGGATTTGTAATTCTCATCTATGCCGGTGATCAACTGTCCTTCCTGATTATCGGCGATGGCCAGAACGGTTTGCCCGACTACCAGGTCGAGATTGTAGGCGGAGCCAGGTGTGTCAAAGTGCTCGGTGCTCAAGGTCTGGCCGGCATAGGGGCCGGCTGTGAACTCAAGGTCAACTGCGTAAACCTTTTCCTGTGAATCAGGGTCGATCTCGGTCTGCTGAACGATGCTTTTTACCACCGCTGTCGCATACATGCCATCATGGGTGCCGCCAAAAACATAAAACAGCAGGGCGAACATTAGTAGAAGTCCACCGACAATGAAGGCGAGTTTCTTTTTTGGGGTATTCATGCGATTGGTCGTCTCCGGTTACCAGAGTTTGGCGGGCACAGCAGACTCAAGCCTGCTTTCGGGCCCATCAGACAATGGCCAGAAAAAGTCGAGCCCGGTTAACTTTTCTATTTCATCTATGCTGGTCAGAAAATGCTCGATAGGCTCTTTGCCGGTGACCGTCTGTGGAATAAGAAAAGCCAGGGATTTCAGGCCATCCTGTTCTTCATCGATTATGATTTTGAAAAAAGCATCTGGAACTTCTATGTTGTTACCAATGGTTTTGATGTGCTCGTCGAAGATAGGGCCGGCTATGACCCAGATTGTGCCACGATTGTTGGCGTAATCATCTTCGAGCTTTTCGAGACGCTGCCAGACGCGGCGGTTCAGCTCAGGTGTCTGTGGCACAATGTTACTCATGTAAAAAGTTTCAAGCTGTGCATCTCTGCCAAACCTGCTTGCAATCGCTGAATTTGGCGCCAGGTGTCCACGGTCATAGCCGCTTTTGGCATATTCTTTCGGGTCCACGCGCGAAAGAGTCCGGGGGTCGACCTTAAATGCTTTTGGTCGACTGAGGTGGTGCTCAAAGTCTTTGGCGTCAAGGCGATAGGCAACCCAGAGCGGGCTGCGACGTTCATCGCAGTAGCCGGCATAGAAGCCGATGTTCGGTAATATTATCAGCTTGGTCTGGGTCGCTGTCTGCGGCAGGCCACCATAGACCTTGTTATCCAGCCGGCGAGTTTGCTCGGCCAGTGCGGGCTCGATCGCAATGAAAGACGGGCGATCGCTTACCGGCAGTCTGGCCGTTTTGCTTTGTTGCCAATAATATATTGCGATTCCGATAAACGTTATCAGCAGTATTATCGCAATCAGGTGGGTTGGCTGCAGTGCGCCCCGTCTTTTATTGAGCAGTTTGAGCATCTGGTGTTTTGGCCTTGATCAGCGCATTTTCTTTTCGGGAACAACTTCGAGCCAGTAATTGTCAGGATCAGCTATAAAGTATATGCCCATGCCCGGGTTTTCGTAGCAGATGCAGCCCATTTTGCTGTGCAGTTCGTGAGCAGCCTCGAAGTCATCAGTGGTAAAAGCGAGATGAAATTCATTCTCGCCAAGATTATACGGATCCTTGCGGTCGCGCAGCCAGGTAAGCTCAAGGCGATGTCCGCCAGTGCCATCACCAAGATAGACCAGTATAAAGCTGCCGTCTGCGGCATTATGGCGGCGAACTTCGACCAGCCCAAGCGCACTTTTATAAAAGCTCAGACTCTTTTCGAGATCCAGAACATTGATGTTGTTATGATTGAACTTGAATTCTGGCATCTGGCGCTCCTATTTGTGATGACTGCAGTTGACTACTTTTCTGACGACCTCACACACTGTTTCTGGGTCGAGGTGGTGGTGAGCAAGCATTTCAGCAAGATTCAGCGAAGACTGCGTGTATTCGCGAATTCCAATGCATACGGGTGCCAGCTTGCCGATTGCGGCAATAAAGCTTCCCAGGCCGGTTTCGCGGCGATGATCTTCGAGCACAAAT
Source organism: Candidatus Riflebacteria bacterium GWC2_50_8 (assembly GCA_001787855.1). Classification (GTDB taxonomy): domain Bacteria; phylum Muiribacteriota; class Ozemobacteria; order Ozemobacterales; family Ozemobacteraceae; genus Rifleibacterium. Next base: position 24,111 of record MFYY01000198.1, read on the forward strand.
ACGCGTTTTGCTGCACCCAGCAGATCTTTGAGCTGTTTCTTCTCGTCGGAAAAGTGCACGATTGCTGCGAGATCAAGCGGTATTCCTTCTTCTGCCAGAATTTCTGATGCTGAGCATGCCAATTCAAGCATGTGCGGGCCACTGGTGAAAAGAAGGTTCTCGGCGATAATCTCGGAGCCGCTGGTAAATACTACCGGTTCATCTGCCACAAACGGGTCGGCATAAAAACTGTCGCCTGGAGTGCGATGAAGCCTTATGTAAGCCGGTCGGCAGCGACCTGATTTTTTTATCTCTGTTTTCATTGTCTCAATGATATGGCAAAGTATTTCTTTGGTGTTGTCGGCATCTATCGGTTCGAAAATGTCGATGTCACCAATGGCGCGCATCAGGCCAATATCATTAATCGATTGATGACTTTTTCCATCGGTAAAGTAGTCTATACCAGCGTAATGCCCGGCGAAAATCACCGGTACTTTTTCGGTCGCACAGGCAAAAATCTGGTCAATACTGCGTTTGTAGAAAGAAGCATAGGTGTTCACCACCGCAATTCTGCCGGTAAGGCCAAGCCCGGCAGCAATCGAACACATGTCCTGCTCGCTTATGCCAATTTCCAGATAACGATTGCCAAAGGCTGCGGCTACCTCGGTAAGCCGGCACGACTTTTCGAGATCGGCATCGAGCACGTATATGTCAGGATCTGTTTCGGCAAGTTCCAGCAATGCCTGGCCAAAGGCGGCTCCGGTTGATACTCTGATGTTGTTGTCGGCTGGTTTGTCGGCCTCAGAAACCCTGATGTCGGCCATCAGCTCCTGGCGGTGCCTGGCCCAGGCGTCGTGGATTGCCGGGTTATCAATTTGCTTGACCAGCTCATCAACCATTGCGCAATATTCGTCTTGATCTGGAATTTTGCCGTGCCAGATGCCCTGACGGCGCGGAGTGTCGGTCAGCATTGAGGTAAGCTTGCAGCCGCCACCTTTGCTGGTGTGCGCAATGATAATGCCAGGTTCTACTGATTCAAGAAGCGTGTTGATTGCCTTGTTTATTTCGCCGATATCATGCCCGTTCACTTCAATTACACGCAGACCGACACCGGTAAAAACAGCTGCCCAGTCGTCGGCATCTTTGATGTCTGCTGTCTGACTGTCCGACTGCAGGAAATTGCGATCGATTATCGGTATGCAGCCCCATGGTCTGAGCTTTTTCAGCGTCAGCAGGGATTCGAACACCTGGCCTTCCTGAAGCTCGCCATCGCCGATTATCGCAAACACTGGAGAGCGCTTGCCGGCCGCATTATTGCTTATTGCATTGCCAATCGCCTTCGATAGACCCTGGCCAAGCGAGCCGCTGTCGGAGTCTATGCCAGGAATAATGCGATCGCAATGCGCCGGCAGACCACCAAACTTTTTGTAGGTAAGCAGTTTCTCTGTTTCAAAACAGCCGAGTGCGGCCAGAATGGCGTATTGCGCCATCACCGCATGACCCTTGGACAGGTGTAGTGACGCTCTTGTGGTGATTGGCTGCAAGGGTGCAACGATATGGTGATGATAAATGCAGGTCAGCAGTTCCATGCTTGAAAAGCAGGCGCCCAGCCAGCCATGCTGAGCGCTTAGCAGCCCTGCCAGGCAGTTTATTCGGTGGACTTGTGCCAGTTTCTGAAGTTCTGTGTCGGTCGTTGCCGGCAGCTGTGCGATAAGTGAACGGTCAATTATAAATGGTTGCATAGCTTTTTTTTGCCTTGTCGCTGATTAGTCAGCCTGAGAGTAGCCTTCTACGTCATCCTTTGTCCATTTTACCAGAAATTTGTTCGCTTCAAGAGCGCGTATGCTCTGTCTGACGCTTTGTTCGCTCAGGCCGGTATCCGCAATTATCTGGGCAACAGTTTTAAAGGCTTCACGGTCGAGAGCGGCCAGCACCTTGTGGTTCTGTTCTTTTTCGAGGGTCTTGAGCAGCTGTTTGTGGAGAGCTTTGCCTTCGGCAAGGGTAACTGTCTGCGGCATGCCTTTACATGGTCTGGTGATTTCTGCCGGCATCCTTGAGTTCCAGAGTGTCTCAAATTCGGACTTAAAGCTGCTGATCACTTTCTGATGGTCTTTGTAAAACGCGTTGAAGAACATGACGTTTTCAAAGTTAAGAAACTCTGCTGAATTAGACCAGTTATAGCTGCCAATTGCCATTTCCTTGTCATTTACTATAATATTCTTGTGATGCAGAAACAGGCTTAAATAGCTGATCAGGATCGGCTTTTTGTCTTCGCTGCTGAAGCCGTAAGCATTGCGGCGAAAACGGTAGCGAACCTGAATGTTCTTGATACCAAGCTCGGCAGCCTTCTGTTCAAGCCACGGACCAAGTTTGCTCTGCAAAGGATCTTCGTCATCGAGCTGAGCGTGGTCAAGCATCAGGCGAAAGCGTGCGCCAGGATTGCGTTCTGCCGATTTCAAAATCGCCTCGGCAAGCTCAAGGCGGGTCAGGCTGAACATTGCCAGGTCGAGGCTTCCCGAAGCCTCGACGCGATGAACGAGGTTGATGAGTTCGCCGTCGATTCTGGTCAGCTGTAATTCATCTGCTGGTTCCGAGTTAAAAACAATTTTTACATATCCAGGCACATGGCTGGTCTCGATATACTTTTCTGGCAGCCATTTGCCATACACGATCTCTGAATATTCATTCCACAGGCGTGCAAATTCTTCGGCAAACTGGCGGGCAACCGCCGGCTGTTCGTTGAAGAATACCCGATTTTCGGCATAAACCTTGTCAGAAGTTGTCGAAATGTTCGCGCTGCCGTTGAAACAGCTGTGTGGAACCGGATTGCCTGGTCGATAAAATATGCCAAACTTTTCGTGCATTGTTCCGAAAATTACTGTGCCGTCTTCGAGAGTGTGTTCACGGCCATTTCGTTTCATTGCTTCAGCAGTTACCGCTGCCAGTTGAAAGTCAAACGATTTTCCGGCTTCTTTTGCCGCAAGATCTGCTTTTTCTATGGTTTTCGCAATGCGTTCGCGACTGCTGGCCGACCATGTCGATACGCCACAGAGCAGCAATTTGCAGTTCAGTTGCTTGTCAGCAGCTGCTTTTAGCAAAAAGTCGAGCGTCTGGTAATCGCTCATTGAATACATGGCAATTTTAACCGTGCTGCCAGTTTCGAGCTGATCGATGCGGTGCATCAGGGCATTAGCGAGAGTAGCCGGTTTTGTGCTGCCATCGCTGAAACGAAGCACGCGCGAATGGTTATCGCGGCTGAAGCCACCTTCGGGGCCGAAGTATATGTCGACTGATTCGGCAAAAACGCAACCAGGGGCGAATGAGAACAGACAACAAACCATCATCGCTATGAGAAATCGTTTCATCTGCTTACTCCAATGAATGTTTTCCGCGTCATTGTACCGGAAAATTCAACTATAAGCAAATTCTTTACGTTGATCAGGCAGGAGCAACAGGAGGAACAACCGGCTGGCAGCATCTGAAAAGCTTCAGTGAGCGCGCTCGCATCTGAGCTCTGATTCCAGAGTGTCCGGTTTCTTTTTTGCCGGGATTGGCAGTGTCGATAAGCAGCTCCCATTGCGCTTCAATACGCGGCAGATAAAAATCGGCATCGCGCGCCGAAGCGTTGAGCATAAGCAGAAAATTGTTGTCATGCAGTGGTATGCCGTTTTCGTCAACGTCATCAATACCGGTTCCCGACAAAAACATTATTAGACCGCGAGTATTAGGACTTGTCCAGTCCTCATCATCCATTTCGCCGCCATCAGGCCTGAACCAGATAATGTCACGAACATTGCTGCCCCTGATCTGTCTGCCCTGAAAAAATTTGGTGCGGTGCAGTGCCGGGTGTTCGCGACGTATGCTGATTACTTTGCTGGTAAATTCAAGCATCTGCCGGCTTTCTTCGTTGAGATTCCAGTTCAACCAGCTGATTTCGTTGTCCTGACAATAAGCATTGTTATTGCCATGCTGCGTGCGACAGATCTCATCGCCACCACAAAGCATCGGGGTGCCTTGCGAAAACAGAAGGGTTGCGATCAGGTTGCGCATCTGCTGTTGGCGCAATTTTTTAATGTAGGGGTTCGAAGTTTCGCCTTCGTGACCGTAATTGTACGACCGGTTGTCGTTGTGGCCGTCACGGTTGTCTTCGAGGTTGTTGTGGTTGTGCTTGTCGTTGTAAGAAACCATGTCTTTGAGCGTAAAGCCGTCGTGCGCGGTGATGAAGTTAACGCTCATGTAAGGTCGTCGGCCGTCGTTTTCATAAAGATCACTGCTGCCGGTCAGTCGGTAACCAACTTCGCCGGAGTAGCCGCCGTCACCTTTCCAGAATGAGCGAATCACATCACGATACTTGCCGTTCCATTCTGCCCACAATACCGGGAAATTGCCGACCTGATAGCCACCTTCGCCGACATCCCAGGGCTCAGCGATAAGCTTGACCTGGCTGATTATCGGGTCCTGGTGGATAATTGTAAAAAAGCTCGAAAGCTGGTTCCAGTAGTGCATTTCTCGGGCAAGCGTCGAGCACAGGTCAAACCTGAAGCCGTCGATGTGCATGTCGCAGACCCAGTAGCGTAAAGAGTCCATTATCAGCTGAAGCGTCTGTGGGTGAACCACGTTGATGGTATTGCCGGTGCCGGTGTAGTCTTTATAATAGCGCTTGTTGTCTTTTACCAGACGGTAATAGGTTGGGTTGTCGATGCCTTTGAAGCTCATGGTCGGGCCATTATGATTGCCTTCGCAGGTGTGGTTGTAAACCACGTCGATGATAACCTCGAGACCGGCTTTATGAAGCTTTTTAACCATCTCTTTGAATTCGCGCACCGGCCCGCCCGCGCTTTTGTCTGAGCTGTAGCGAATTTCTGGCGCAAAAAACGACAGGGTGTTGTAGCCCCAGTAGTTTTGCAGATTTTTGTCGTAGAGGAAAGGGTCGTCGATATGTTGATGAACTGGCAGCAATTCTATGGTAGTTATGCCAAGCTTCTGCAGATGTCTGATAATCGGTTCAGAGGCCATCCCTGCGTATGTGCCACGGATCTCTGGCGGAACATCGGGGTGCAGCATGCTCATCCCTTTTACATGCGTTTCGTAGATTATCGAGCGATGAAAAGGATAACGTGGCGGCCGGTCGTCTTCCCAGTCAAAACTGCCGTCAATGACAATGCCCAGGGGCGTCCCCGAGGCATAATCAAGATTGACTTCAAGATCCTTGTCGCGACTCATCAAGTTGTAAGCAAACAGGCCTCTTTTGTGATCTTCGATTCCACTCAGCGCTTTTGCATATGGGTCAAGTAACAGGACGCGGGGATTGAAACGCAAACCGGCTTCGGGGCGGTATTGACCGTGTACGCGATATGCATAATGCTGCCCTGGTTTTACGCCCTCGATGTAGATGTGCCAGACAAAAGCGGTGCGATGACGAATAGAAATGCGGGTTTCGCTGAGCTCCTGGTCAAAGAGGCAGAGTTCAACACCTTCAGCATGCTCGGAATAAAGTGCAAAGTTGACTCCCTTTCCATCCCAGGTTGCGCCAAGAGGATAAGGGGTTCCAGGTTTAACGTGCATTTGTTACTCCAGTTCTATCTGCATGCCTTCATAAACTGCGAAAATATCCAGCCTGTCTGATCGGACAGCCGCCTTTGCCCGAAGTTCTCTGACGATATGATCTAACTCAGAATCGGTGCGGTCAGGATCATGATGAAACAGGCCAAGCCTCTTTACATTTGCTTTTATTGCCAGGTCAAGAGCTTCGTCGTAAGTAGAGTGACCCCATGTTCGGGTTTTGACAATCTCTTCTTCGGTATATTGCGCATCATGAAAGAGCAGGTCTGCATCTCGCGCAAATTCAACATAGTCTTTTGCCGGTAGCCCTTCAGGGTGCTGATAGCCAAGTTCATTGTCGGTTAAAAACACAAAGCGCCGGTTGTTTTCGCTGAAGCTGAAGCCGAATCCGCCGTTCGGATGACTCAGGTTGATTGATTCGACCTTCATATGAATGCATTTTTCGCACCCGGGCCCTTTGCAGGAAAAGTTGAAATTTGCCTTGAGCTGGTCAAAATTTACCGGGAAGTATGGGGCTTCGAGCTGTCTTGCCAGGGACTGCGACATGTAGTTCCGTGCTGACTGTACGCCGCAGACGTTGATTTTAAATTTGCTGAAGTAAGCAGGAATGAAAAATGGAAAACCCATCAGGTGGTCCCAATGAGAGTGTGTCAACATCAGGCACATTTCTTCTAAGTTTTTTTCCTGAATTAGCCTTTTGCCCAGAAATCGCAGCCCGGAGCCGGCATCTACAATAGTTAAAAAGCCTGCATGGTTGCGAATTTCGAGGCAGGTTGTATTGCCACCATATTTTAGCGTGTGATGACCAGGCGTGGGCAGCGTTCCGCGACAACCCCAGACAGTGATTTTCATAATCCTTCCTCACGTTTCGTACTTTACAGACAACATTTTCTATCACAAGGTCAGGCACAGTATATTACTCACCACTGATTTTGCCAATACTTTATGCAGGCAAGCTGCGCCACTCAGCTGCGGCTCATGATTTCGATAAGATGATAGCCAAACTGGGTTTGCACTGGTCCGTAGACTTCGCCAACATTGCCTGAGAAAACCACTTTGTCAAATTCTTTAACCATCATGCCGGGTTTGAATTCGCCAAGATCGCCGCCCTTTTTGCCTGATGGGCACTTGGAATGCTGTTCAGCGATGATGTCGAATGCTTCGCCCTTGTTGATACGTTCAAGCAGTTCGAGGCATTCTTTTTTTGTCGATACCAGTATGTGTCTTGCACGGGCAGTAGTCATGGGTCTAGTTTCCTTTCGTATTCGTCATTTCTGGCATATTGCCAGAATACTGTCGCTTGTTTCTGAGTCAAATTCGCAGCCGACCGGCCCAAAAAAATTGATCTCGCTGAATCCGGCCGACTTTAGCAGGGTATAAAACTCGTCGCTGTCATAAAGTTGCATCTGCCAGTCATCGCGAATTTCTCGCGGTGTGTTTTTACCGTCCTGCGATCTGGTCAGAGACTCAATTTTCAACTGGCGGCTTTCTTTAAGCAAGGTGCAGTTTCTGACATGTTGAACAAGAAGGCCGTCAATGATCGCTTCGCGGCGCATGCGCCGATATTGCGCGAATGCTTTGCCGCTCATCGCCTTGAAGTTAAGAATGTCGGCCACGAAAACTCCCTGCGGGTTCAGGTGGTTGCGGGCGCGCACGAAAAAATCAGCGCATTCCTCACGGGTAAGATGCCCGATCGCATTGAAAATGCAGATCGCGGCATCATGGCAACCAAGCTCAGCAACTCGCATGTCTGCAGTTACAAATTTAACCGGCAGCCCGGTTGCTTTTTTGCGTGCTATTTTCAGCATTTCAGCACTGAGGTCGGCAGCCGTGACCTTATAGCCGCTGCGCGCCAGACCAACGGCCTGAGCACCGGTGCCGCAGGCAAAATCGACCACTGTTTTTATGCTGTTCATTCTGAACAACTCGTCTAGAAAAATATTCAGCTCTTCAGATTCTTCGCAGCCGGCCAGTTCAAAGTAATCGTAAAATCTGGCATAGGCAGCATAGTCTGGTTGCTTCATTTTTTGAGATCTTTCGCAGGTTGCCGGCATTGCCGTTAAAGAATATGGGGTAGAAAATAGGGCAACATTACTTTCCACCACGGCCAGTCATGATCTACGTTATGCCCCCAGAGATCGACCCATGCCGGAATCTGCTTTTGTTCAAAGATATGCTTGATGCGCCGGGCGTCTTCGGGATATTCCCAGGGCCCCTGCCCTGAACAGATAATGATCTTTGCCTGGCGGATCTGGTCAATAAACCAGCCGTCATTAAGATTCGGCAGGTAGTCAAGCGGAGAATTGAGATAGACATTCTGATCGTAGTAGTCGCCAACCACTTCTTTGAGCGAGTATATGCCGGCAAGTGCAATGCAGGCGTCAAAAACGTCAGGATGCCTGAGCAGAAAATTGACCGAATGGTAAGCTCCCATGCTGTTGCCGGTCAGAGCTATTTTTACATTGCTCTGGCAATGATTGCGTATGAACGGCGCAACTTCGTTGACGATGTATTTGTCATAAGCTTCATGGCGCCAGATGTTATCGCCCATGTGCCCGTCACGGCGCAGAACAGACTGATTATCGAGGCTGTCGACGCAGAAAATCTTCAGACGCCCCTGGTTTAATTGCTCACGTACTGTGTCGAGCATGCCAAAATCTTCGAATTCATGAAAACTTCCGCCGGCGCACGGAAAGACCAGCAATGGCCGTCCGTAATGCCCGTAAACCTTCAGTTGCATGTCGTGGCCGACGTTGTGACTGTACCAGCGGTGATATTCGGTGTGCATCTTGAGCTCCTTGAGAGTGACAGAATCTTGTCGGCAGCGCCGCATGCAAGATTATACCAGATCTCTGCTAAATTGCCAAAGCCCAATTGTTGCTGTCTGGTAAAGTGTTTGCTGACCACGCAGTCTTAGGCGATGACTTATCTGCCTGCCGGGATAAGTGCGGAAAACTGCTCGCGAAACTTGCCGGCGCCGCCATTGGCCGGGTGCCTTACTTTGTGAAAATCGATCTGTAACTTTTCGAGTTGCAAAGAAGCTTTTTCGCCAACGGCAACAATAATTTCAGGTTGCATGAGGTCGAGAAGACGCTCAAGACATTGCAGGCCAGCTGTGAATTCACGGTCTATCGGCGTACGGTTGCTCAGCATGCCTTTGTCGGCATGATAAGGGTGCCAGGGCAGGGCGTTCCAGATTGTGAATGTGTATGGGTCGATACCGGCGTTGAGCAGATGGCCCCACACAATGGTCGCCGTTGGTTCAGAAAAGCCGTCTTTGCGCACTTCCTCGCGACTGGTTCGGGCTGGCGCCATGCGTGTAAAAACGTGTTCAGGGCGAATTCCTTTGTTGCTGAGATGTCCCAGCAGCATGCGCTCAGACGTCATGGCAATACCTGAAAAATGGCCGCCCTGATATCCGAGCGCTTCGCCAACCAGCAGGTATCGGCAGTGTTCAAGCCGCTCAAGCAGGTAGAATTTGAGATGATGCCGCCTGATTTCTGCCGAGTTTGAATAGTCGTCGTGCAGCTCGTCATGCTGCCACCATGGGTTGAAAATGTTTCCTTCGGGAGCCTGGCGCAGAGATTCGATAAAGGCGTCGACGTCTTTCATGTTTTATCCCCTTCGGCGAATTGCAGTTCGTAAAGCTTCTGATAGTGTCCCTTCTGTGCCAGC
>MFYY01000198.1:33378-35459 GCA_001787855.1 Candidatus Riflebacteria bacterium GWC2_50_8
GGTGGGCGATGATCAGGCTTGTGCGCTGGCTGGTCAAAAGCTGCACTGATCGTTGTATTACGCTTTCGGTCTCAGAATCGACTGAAGAAGTTGCTTCGTCGAGAATGAGAATTTCAGGATCAGTTGCCAGAGCCCGCGAAAAAGCGATGAGCTGACGCTGGCCAGCCGAAATGTTGCTGCCGCGCTCGTATATCTGTGTGTTTATGCCTTCTGGAAGCTTGCTGATAAGCGTTTCCATCTGCAGTTCTCTGACTATGCTGTCGAGTTTTGCCTGGTCAAAGCTGCCTTCGGCTAGAAAAATGTTGTCCTGAATGGTGCCTGAGAATATGTTGACATCCTGCTGAATCAGGCCTATTCGGCGGCGCAGTGACGATCGTGAGAATTCGCGCAGATCAATTCCGTCGATAAGTATCTGGCCATCCTGATAATCGTAGAAACGCTTGAGTAGAGCAGCCAGCGTTGTTTTGCCGGCTCCGGTATGCCCGACAATCGCGATTCGTTCGCCCTTTTTGATCGTAAAACTGAGCCCTTTGAGGATCTGCTTGTCCTGGTTATACGAAAAATCAAGGTTTCTGAACTCAATCGCGTCTTTCAGAATGGTGAATTCACGGCCGCTGTCGAGATCTGGCTCAGGTGTTTCGTCAAGCAGCGCAAAGACTCGCTCAGCTGATGCCATGGCGCTTTGAAAGACCGATATTTTTTCGCTGATCTGGCGCACCGGGTCGAAAAACGCCTGTGTATAAGCAATGAATGTGATCAGCAGGCCTATGCTGATCTCACCGCTATTTACCAGCCAACCGCCATAAGTGGTCACTATTGCCATGGTTATGGCACTGAAGACGGTTACTGATGGTACGAAGAATGAATTGTAAAATACTGACTCAAGCTCGGCTTCTCGCAGCTCTGAATTCATCTGGTCAAATTTGCCCTCGCGCGCCTTTTCCTGGTTGAAAATGTGAATGACGCTCATTCCCGAGACGTTTTCGGCCAGCGACGAGTTGAGCATGGCAAGTTTAACGCGCGAAAGTCTGAAGGCATCACGCATTTTGACTTTGAGAAACCAGGCCACATAATACAGCAGCGGTGAAGTGATCATTGCCGCCAGCCCGAGTTTCCAGTGCAGCGTCAGCATCATGATGCCAATACCGATGAGCACACAGACTTCGCCGCTGACGTTGATCAGCGCAGCAGAGAATAGCTCTGCCAGAGTTGCCACGTCATTGGTTATGCGGGTAACCAGGCGGCCGACCGGAGTGCGGTCAAAAAAGCTTAACGGAAGTTTCTGGATGTGAGAAAACAGATGCGTGCGCAGTTCATGCAGAATCTGCTGGCCAGTATATTGCAGCAGCCAGTTGCGGGCTGCTGATATGACAAAAAATGACAGGTGCGCGACACCATAAAGCATGACATATAACCAGAGCAGTTCGTGATTTTTGATCTTGATACCAAGGTCTACTGCTTTGCCCAGCAACAATGGCAGCGTTATCTGCACGGCTGTGCCGCCCAATACCAGAACAACTGCTGCCAGAAAGTGCAGTCGCCAGTGGCGCAGATAAGGCATCATCCGCCGCACCAGGCCTGTGTCCCACAGTGGGGCCTTTATATCGTCTTCGTTAAAATACTCTTCCATTTATACGCTCTCTTCAAGTTGCGCCTTGATGCGCTGTCTTTCCCATGCTCGCGCATAACGTCCGCCAAATCGCAGCAGCTCTTCATGGCTGCCAGTTTCGACTATCTCGCCATTGTCCAGATATATGATCAGATCTGAGTTTTGCAGACTGACCATGCGATGCGATACAATTATGCAAGTTCGGCGCTGGCTTTGTTTGCGCAGCGAATTAAGTATCTGCTGCTCAGTTTCAGTGTCAACGGCGCTGGTGCAGTCGTCAAGCACCAGTATCGGGCGGTTTGCGGCCAGCGCCCGTGCCAGTGAAACCCGCTGTTTCTGACCTCCGGAAAGGTTTACGCCACGCTCGCCGAGCATGGTTTCGAGCTTGCCGGGAAATTCTTCCAGGTCGTCGGCGAGACCAGCCAGAGAAGCAAATGCTGCGGCCTGTTCGCTCTGTTCCTTGTTGTCGCAG
>MFYY01000198.1:35489-36394 GCA_001787855.1 Candidatus Riflebacteria bacterium GWC2_50_8
CGTAGCGCGGGCAGATCAATACGTCGCGAATCAGTTCCGCCGATGCTTATCTGGCCATGGTCTGGCGCAAACATTTTCATCAGCATTCGCAATAGAGTGCTTTTTCCGCAGCCGACCGGGCCGGTGATGCCAAGTGTCCTGCCTTCAGGCAGTCTGAAACTGATGTTCTTGAGTGCCGGCTGGTTTGCGCCAGGATAACTGAAGCAGAGGTCATTCACCTCGATGTCGTATGATGCTGGTTCAACCGGTTTTTCAACTGACATAGCAGTAGAACCTGCCGATGGATCTGACATGTCAACCAGGCTTTGGGCAGCTGGTTCGCGGAGAATCTGCAGGCAGCGTTCTGCAGATGCCATGCTGCGCTGGTAAATGTTGATGATCCAGCCTATTGCCATCATTGGCCAGCTGAGCTTGAGCATGTATGATTCGAACGCCATGAATGAGCCAAGGGTAATGGTGCCGGCAATAACCATATTCCCACCGAAATAGAGCAGCACTACCATGCCAACTGCGATAACCATGTCCAGCGCCGGATGAAACAATGATTCTACGTTGGCCAGTTTAATTTTGTCGCTCACATACTTGAGTCCGCAGCTGTTGAATCTGCTGATTTCGCTCTCTTCGTTTCTGAAGCCTTTTACCACGCGGATTCCCGAAAGGTTTTCTTCGGCTTTTGACGATAGGTCTGACAGCCGGGCCTGCACGTCGCGCGACCGGTTATGAATCGAGTTTTTAACCACTATTACCATTACCGGAATCAGCAGGAACGGTAACATTGCTATCAAGGTCAGCTTTGGTGACAGCCAGAGCATGATGAACGGCACGGTAAGGAAATAAAATGAGGCATCAAGAGTTACCAGAATACCAATACCGAGCATGAACCGGATTTCCTGAATGTCGTTGGT
>MFYY01000198.1:36407-38444 GCA_001787855.1 Candidatus Riflebacteria bacterium GWC2_50_8
AAATGAAACGGCAATTTCAGCAGGTGTTCGAAAAGCTGTTTGCGCAGATCGTAGGCCGATCGCTGCGAAGTGCCGAGAAAAAACTGGCGCCAGAAAAATCTGAATACAGCCTGCAGCGATGCGGTCGCAATCAGGGCAATGCCGCAGTAAAATATGGTGCGAACCTCATTGCCGCGTTCTATCGCATCGATAGCCAGTTTTAAAATGATCGGCGGCAGAATGTCTGCGATATCGACGATAACCAGCGAAAGAAAGCCATAGAGAAGATGCCGGCGATATGGTTTGAGAAGATCTACGACAAATTCCCGTGGTGTGCTATGATTTTGCGCCTGCTGATTCATAACCGCAAGGCTAAACCGCGCCGTTGTGATTGTCAATCTTGAACTGTCCATGCGGAATATAGAAAAATTCGAGTCCCGCATGAAACATCCGCAGTGGTGTTTTTAGATGCCACCTGTACTATTCGACCCTGTGTTATTGTGCTGCTTTCAAGCAGTCCCATTTTTTAAAACGCAATGAGCTTTGTCAGGTAAGACGAAGTATGATAAAATACTGGAATAGTATGCAATAACGCATATATTTATCTAAGAATTTAGCCACAAGGTTGGACAACAATAGATGATTAACAGACATGCTCAGGTATTTGCAGTTCTGATCGCAATTTTTTCGCTGATTATGACAGTAGGTTGTGGTGGCGGTGGTGGTGGCGGAAACCCGGTTGCCCCCGGAACAGACTACTCGCCAACTTCGGTGCTGGCGCCAAACACCCTTACTACTCTGGCTACGCCAGCCTCGGTCTATGATTACAATTCAAGCTCAACCAATGTGTCAGTTAAGCTGCCGGTTGAGAGTGGGACTGCCGTTAACTATGCTATGGTCGTGGTTAACACTTCTGCTACGACCCAGTCGATCAGTCTGCGTCCCGAATCTTACGTGTTATCGGGTTCATCGCTGGCACAGGCCAAAGAAGAGGCTCTGCGTGTCTCACAGCGCTCGACAATCCCTGCGCTAAATACTCTCGATGTGGCCAGAATGCGGCAGTTGCCGTTCGAAGAAAAAATGCGCAGCGATTTTGTCGCCAGCCTGCGCAACGCTGGCGGCGCGGCCGGTCTGCGCCAGAGTCGTAGCCTGCGTGTCAGTGATCATAAGGGCGAAGCGGTCGGCGATGTTGTTAAGCTGAACATAATTGTTTCGTACATGTTCAGCCAGACCTATCAGGAGCGCAGCTGCAAGCTGGTGCGCCTGACCGATCACTGCAAAATTTTTGTTGACCAGAATCCCTATGACGGGCTGAGCGCGGTTGAGGGGCAATACGCAATTGCCGAAGCGGACCTCGATCATTTCGTCTCTGAATTCGAAAACTATATTTACCCTTTGATGAACGGGCAATATGGCAAGGTGTATGATATCGACGGCGATAGCCATCTGTCTATTGTGTTTTCGCCGGTATATCCGAAAATAGGTTTTGCCGGGCTTTTCAATACTTTGCATATGAATCCGACCAATCCTGATTACAGTAACCAGCGTGACATGATCGGCATCTGGACTCCTCATGCGCTTTCCAGCAGCACTTCGACCGGCGAAAAGTGGCGTATGGACTCGCGCGAAACCATCGCTCACGAAATGCAGCATGCGATCAACTTTTCAGCCAAAGTTTTCCCGGGTGATGAGTTCAAATACTCTGAAGACAGCAATTTCAATGCAAATGAAAACTCGTATCTTGAGGCCATGTGGCTTGACGAGAGTCTTTCGGTCGGCTCAGAGGCCCGCTACCGTCTCGCCCGGGGACAAAGCTCGATTTACGAAGCGCGCTTTGATTCGTGGGCTAAGAGTTCACCGCACACCTATGGCTTGACCAGCTGGGCTGGCGTGCTCGGGCATTATGGGCAAAAGGGCCTGTTTAATTACTACCTCTTCGAAAAATATGGCGCCGACAAGATCAAGGCCATGAATCAAAGCACTTCAACTGGTATCAGCAACATTGAAGCGGTATACGGAAAGACTGTCGCCGAACTGGCAAAGGGTTTCTCACTGGCG
>MFYY01000198.1:38476-38974 GCA_001787855.1 Candidatus Riflebacteria bacterium GWC2_50_8
GACCAGTGTTGGCGCGATAGCCGACAGTTACAAATTTACCCAATCCGTCGATCTCGACCTTGCCGAGCAGGTTGTCAATCTTGGTTATACTCCGACTTCTCTCAGCGTTCCGGCAATGGGTACCGCCTATTATCAGCTCAAGCAGCCCGCGTCGTTTGGTGGCGGCGATGAATTTCAGTTCAGAATCGAATCAACCGAAAATCAACCGGTTGCCATTCTGCTCATGCGTTTGCCTAACCCGTAAGTTTGCCCGTGATCGGCAAAAATCAGGTCGAAGCGTGATTCGTGAACGGAAGTTATTACGGTTGGCCGGATACGATTATGCAACATCCGGCGCGTATTTTATAACGATCTGCGTCCATGGCCGCAAAAATGAATTTGGCATTATTGCAGGCGACGTGATGCAATTGAATGAATCCGGTTTGATCGTGGAACAACAATGGAAATGGTTGTTTGATCAATACGATTATTTACAGATAGACGAATATTGTGTCATGC
>MFYY01000198.1:39004-40758 GCA_001787855.1 Candidatus Riflebacteria bacterium GWC2_50_8
GACAATACCCCCGTAGGGAACGGTCACGACAATACCCCCGTAGGGAACGGTCGCGACCGTTCCCTACGGGACGGAAAAATCAAACCAATTCCGGAATTGATTGGCGCATTTAAAACAACGTCGTCAAAATTGATCCATCGCGCCGGCAATGAACAATTCAAATGGCAAAAATCCTATTATGATGTGATCGTCCGTGACAATGAATCGTTGCAGCGGATTTGCGAATATATCAAAAATAATCCGAAACACTGGGACAAGGATGATTATTGTGACAAATGTTTTAGACGATGATATCAGATGGCTTTGCTCGCAGATGGAAATTTTCAGTTGGAGACTTTTACTGGTTCGAGTGGGGCTTTTCCCGGCTGTTTGTGCTTGAGGTTGCGGCCCCGGTGTTTGACGTGGGTGTCGAACCATTCGAACATCTCTACCAGTGCGTGAAGTATTGATTCGCGAGCTTCGTAACTGTGTCCCTCGAATGGCAGCACAACCAGTCTGGCAGTTCCGCCATGGCCTTTTATCGCGCCAAACATGCGCTGACTCTGAATCGGAAACGTGCCTGGATTGGGGTCGTCAGCGCCGTGCAGCAGCAAGATCGGTTTTTTTATCTTGTCGGCATGCGTAAAAGCAGACATCTGGTTGTAGATGTCACGGGCTTCCCAGAAAGTTCGGCGCTCGCCCTGAAATCCGAACGGGGTTAACGTTCGATTGTAGGCGCCACTGCGCGCGATCCCGGCCGCAAAGAGATCGGTATGGGCGAGAAGGTTGGCGACCATGAATGCGCCGTAAGAATGCCCGGCAATGCCTATTCTGTCGCGGTCAGCCAGGCCAAGCTCGACCAGTCTGTCGACAGCGGCTTTAGCGCCGGCGCTTATCTGCTCGACAAAGTTGTTGTTGGCGGTGAGCGGATCGCCAACCACCGGTATTGTTGCGTTGTCGAGCACTACATAACCGCGCAACAGAAAGAATAGAATCGAAGTGCCGCTGATGCGTGTGTATTGATTCGTAGCGCTTCGCACCTGCCCGGCAGTGCTCATGTCTGTGTATTCGCGAGGGTAGGCCCAGACTATGGCCGGGTAACGTCTTCCGGGCCGGTAATTCAGCGGGTAGTAGAGAGTTCCGGAGAGTGGTACGCCGTCACTGCGTTCGTATTTGATAAGTTCTTTCTTTACCTGCGCCAGCTCTGGTGCCGGAGGCTCAAAAAAGGTGAGCGCTCTGCCTTCGCTGGCTGCTTCACCGGTAATTTTTCTGATAAAATAGTTGCGTGGTGTCTCAATGTCTTCGCGCCCGGTAATAATGGTTTTAAGGTCGTTGTCGGCAAAGTCGACAAAGCTCTCAAACGCTTCTGCTCCGGACACCAGAATGTCTTGCTTCTCTCCGCTGAAAAGGTTGTAGCGCCTGATAAAAGGGCGCAAACCATCGGGCGTGGCGCCTTTACCATCAAGATACACCCATTTTTCGTCTTCGAGAATGGCGAGCGATTCTCCTTCGCTGTTGGTGCGGTAAATGAGGGTGCCATCGTCGTTATACTGGTCGTAATAATTGCGTGAAAACAATGTGTGGCACTCTGAAGCTACATTTGTACGGCTCATGTCGATAATGCGAGCCTTGATCCACTTGGTGTCACGGTCATAATCCCAGATCATTGCCATGTCGGCCTTATTTAACTGGTCGAGTCCGGAATAACGCATTGGCAGTCTTATCACTTCGTGAGGTTCGCCGGCAAAAGGAGCTTCAAGAGCTTTCAATACATC
>MFYY01000198.1:40867-41317 GCA_001787855.1 Candidatus Riflebacteria bacterium GWC2_50_8
AAGCGGGCGCGCGTGCCGGCATGATCGCGCCCGACGAAAAAACCTACGCCTGGCTCGAAGGACGCGAATTCTCGCCTACCGGTGCGCACTGGGAAAAAGCGCTTGCGTTCTGGCGTTCGCTGCCCACTGACGACGGCGCGCGGTTCGATCGCGAAGTAACGCTGGACGCGGCCACGCTCGCGCCGATGGTCACCTGGGGAACGAGCCCGGAGGAAGCAGCATCAATTACCACCGCAGTCCCCGATCCCGCGTCAGCAGGCGACGCCGACAAACGCGCGCACATGGAGCAGGCGCTGCGCTACATGCAATTGACGCCGGGCGCTGCGCTTGAAGGCATCGAAATCCAGCGCGCTTTCATCGGCACCTGCACCAACGGCCGGATCGAAGACCTGCGCGCGGCGGCCGCAGTGCTCAAAGGCCGGAAAATCGTGGTCCCGGCGTGGGTTTCAC
>MFYY01000199.1:0-1450 GCA_001787855.1 Candidatus Riflebacteria bacterium GWC2_50_8
CGTCTTTGAGATCAATCCCTGCTCGCATTGCAGGCGGGTAAGAATGACCTGCGGGTTTATGCCATATTTTTTAGCGGCATCATAAATCATCTGCGCCGGGGATGAACCGCGATAAGGCCGGGCAAGCACCGAATTTTTCGACGCAAGAAATTTCTGGATCTGGGCAACACCCATTGTGCCACTGTTAGTAAGGGCGCGATCAGATATAACGTAATCCTGCTGAAACTTTTCCTGCCAGGATTCGTCGCCGCCGGCAGGCGCGCTGTCAACATTGCCGGAAGAAGAAACCGATGATGAAGATGCTGATGCAGCAGATGACTGAGTATTAGTTGCAGAAGCTCCGGTAAGACCGCGCGGCAACACAATCAGCTGCCCCGGGAAAATAAGGTTCGGAGTAGCTGCAATGCTGGTTGCCTGGTATTTTATAATATGCTGCCACATACCGCTGTTACCATAGTATTTCTCACAGATTTTAGAAAGCGAATCACCGGCTTTAACGCGATAGTAATCCATACCGGTTATGCCGTCAGCAGAAGCAGATGGAGCCTGTGCCGATTCCTGGCTAGCGCTGTCAGACGAACCTTTGCCACCAGCAGTGCCAGCACTGCCAGATCGAGCAGCGCTTCCTGACGTGCCTACTGATAATTCACTTTCAGAGAAAGGCGAAGCGGTAGCGTTAAAGATCGGCGAGGTTGGTACCGGGGCATTGCGGGCTGTCTCGAATTCCGTCATATCCATTTCGGAGACGCCGGGAGTGTTGCGGAAAATCTCGATTTCGAGATGTTTTTTGGCTTCACGCAATGCGTCGCCGTATTTCTTTATGTCGCCACGCCCAAGACCTACAGCCTGCTGGTAGTCGCGATATGCTTTCTGATATTCTTCAAATGCCTTTTCAACATTCGCCGGTGAGCTTGGGCCGCGCACCGCGGTAAAAGGCTGTTTCTCTTTATCTTTGCTGGCAATTTCGTTGCTGACCACCAGAGCAGCAGCGCCAAGGGCTATCCCTACCGCCATGGTCAGCATGAAACCGATGACACCCCTTCGGTTAAGCGTAAGCATTGCTAATGTCTCCCGGTATATTTTCGCGCAACAGGCGCTCGCCACCTTTTTTAATCATAACAGAAAATTTGCTGAGTTTTCAGGTATACGAAAATTTGCTGTAAGGCCTTGTAAAGAAATACCTAGTCATTTGCTTTTTGCGAGCGGCCATAAGGGGCCGAAAAAACAATAACGATTGCCTAGGTTATTGTTTTACGGCCCCTAAAAGTTTGCTGAGAATATTTTTTGTTAATACCGGCTGATTTTATGATAAATTTGCAGCAACAACCTTTGAATCAGAATAAACGATGACTAGCAAAACAGCCTCGGAAAAAACTTCGATTTTTGTTGGTGTTGCCTTTGTTCTTCTGGCAAGCATAATAGGCACCGGCGGCATTTTATGGAAAAATTT
>MFYY01000199.1:1460-12932 GCA_001787855.1 Candidatus Riflebacteria bacterium GWC2_50_8
CAACAGCTCGAACCTGCCTGAGGTTTTTTCCGGGATTACCGAGCAGGCCTCATATAATCCAACCAGCGACCCCAACAGCCGTGAAGAAATCATCTTTTCGTTCACTGTTCCGCGTGGTGACCTCGTCAAATTTCTTGAGGTCATGCAGCCAAATCTTGATGCCATCGTCGAAAAATCCGGCAAAACCGCTAAAATCGACATTTCTTCCAGTGAAAGCGAAATAGTGAACAAGGTCGAACGGCGACTGGTCGATTTTGGCAGCATTTCGATCATGGGCTATCTTACTTCCCGCAAAAAAAACCAGATTATCGCAGTTCTCGAACGCTACAGCGACCCGCCAAAGCGAACACTTTTTGTAGTCAGAGCCAGCGACCCGGCGCACTCTCTCGCCGACATAAAAAATTATCGCATTGCTTACCGCAGCAACGACTCGCTGACCGGCTATCAGATTCCATTGCGCGAACTCAGAATCAACGACATCGACCACACCACCTGGTTCAGCCAGGAACTTTACTCTGAAAATTACAGCGATTCGATTCTCGGGCTGTTGAACGATCAGTATGACTGCATAATAATTTCGAGCAACTTTTTCCTGGAACAGCCTGATTCAGTGCGCAAAACCATGCGCATTATCCATGAAAGCCACGAAATGCCGGGCGGCGTATATCTGACTTCTTCAAAGGATCGCAGCCCTTACGAACAGATTGTCGTGGGAAATTTCATGAAACTGTCAGAACGAATGAATGCTACGGAAATGTTTTCAGGCATGTTCAAAACAAGGCGACCCGACGAACAAACCTATTCCATGCTGGAACGGGAGTATCTGAATGGCCATTGATAGTGCCGCCCACGCCAGAACCTTCAGCATAGGCTTTCGCCAGAAGATAGCCGTCACCTTCACCCTGCTGATAACTTTCATAATGATGGTTTCGGTGTATCTGGTCACATTGCAGATCAAAAAAACCAGTCTGCAGCGCGCCGAGCAGACTGGTCGCATGTTCGGCAGGATGATCGCGCTTTCCATGGGTGAAGATATCGTTCGCGGCAATTTTCAGGGCATTGACTATGCTTTGAAAGAGTTCACCAGACACGATAAAGTTGAATATTGCCTGATTCTCGACAATCTGGGCCGCATCATTTCGAGCACCAAGACTGGCCTGCACGGCAAATACTTTACCGACGGCTGGTCACGCAGCGCCCTTTTCACTTCGACCCTGGCAATAAGAAGAGCGGCCGATAATCTTCGCCCGGTTTATGACATTTCAGTGCCAATCATCATTGGCGGCAAACGTCACGGTTCGATCCGGGCAGGCTTCACTATTGACGAAGAATACGAAAGCATTCGCAGCCTGCTGATTTATAATCTGACTCTCGGTATAATTCTTATAATCATTGGCGTTCTCATCGCCTATGGCATCTCGGCAACGCTCCTGGCGCCGCTGAATGCGATTCTGCAGTCGATAGAATCGATCAGCCGGGGCGATTACAAGCAAAAGGCCTTGATTAAAAGCTCCGATGAGTTCGGCGCACTGGCCCTGTCGTTCAACCGACTGTCGTCTATCCTCAACAATCGCGAGACTACCAGCAATTATATCACTAAAAAAATCCTCGACAGCGACCCGGAACTTGCAGACAAGCACTTCAGCGGCAAAACTTTCGATGCCATGGTTTTGCATCTTGAACTGAACCGATTCAATCTTTTCATCGAGCGCAACTCGCCCTCTGAAGCAGTTGACACGTTGAATGCCTTTTTTGAAGAGACCGCCGAGATTGTTGCCGAGGCTGGTGGTATCATCGATCGTTTTGGCGACGGTTTTATGACTGCCATTTTTCCTGTGGGAAAATCCGATCCCTGGCCGGCACCGCTACGAACCGGGTTTGCTGCCCTGTCAGCCCGCAACAACATCAACCTGTTTAACTACCGTCAGGCGCAGCTTGGCCTTGAGGAGGTATTTTTAAAAACCGGCATAACCAGCGGCAAAGTGATCATCGGACACATCGGCAGCAGAAAACGCTCTGATTTCAGCGCCATTGGCAGCTGCATTGCTGCTGCACAGGCCAATGCCAGACTGTCTGACCGCAACAATGGCTTTATGCCGGTCACCGACACGGCTTTTGTGTCTGTTGCCCGCGACTACCTCCTTTTTAAAAGTCTGAGCACGGACCTTGACGAAGAAGAAAGCAATTATCTGCTGACCGGATTTGTTAATTTTTCATATTTCCGGGAACGCCTGCAATCAGCTTCAGCGCACGGCAGCTATGCTATTGTCTCGGCGTTCGGCCTTACCGAGACCCCTGAAGGACTTGAATTTCTTAAATCGGCTATTGATAATGAGAACTGCGAGTATCGTAACGATGCGGTCAGAGCCATGGCTCCATTCGTTTTTCGCCAGAATCCCGAAGCCAGAAAATATCTGGGCGAACTGGCCCAAAAGCACCCGGATCCTCAAATGCAATCGCTGGCTATTTCAATGCTGGCGTTGAGTCGCGACACTGAGCTGACGCCTTTATTCCTGGAACTTCTCGACCATAAGAACGACAGAGTTCGCGCCAATGCTCTTGAAGCCTGCATTCCAATCGACTTTGCCGGCAAGCGCGAAGTTTTCAAGAAGATGATGGCCGATACCGCGCCACGTGTATGTGCCAATGCCCTCCTCGGCTTATGGCTGGCCGATGATCAGCAGACTCTGGCCTGTCTGTACAGCCTGCTCAAGTCTGACGACTCCAGAATGCGCGCCTCCTCTGCATACGCAATTTCTTTTCTTGCCAAAGCCCGCAAATTCAGACGCCTGTTTCCCGCATATAGCGAAAAAACCGGCCTGATGGTGCTGCCTGTTGTCGAGAATATTTTAAAGAGACTCAAACTCATGCTTGAAAGCAGCGAAGACTCTGAAAGACTGCAGTCATTGCGCGCCATAGGCAGTATCGGGGGCACTGAATACCGGGAGCAGATCGATAAATTGCTCGAAAACGAGACCGAACCCGAAATCATCAATCTCGCCCACACCATTATCCAGGACTGGGATCGCCTGCTCCGCCCTGGAAAAGACTAAGAGTGACCAGACTGAACCATGCTGCGGCTGATTGCAGCAAAAAGCTTTTCACCGGCCAGCAGCCCGACTGCAGCAGTAAAGAACTGCATGCCCAGCACCGGCACAATCAGCCACTGAGCGCTTGCTGCGATTTTAAGAAACTCGATGATCATCATTCCGGCACCCCAGATCACAGCGCCCTTAATGGCGGCCGGCACCGCATATCTGGCGACTGCCGGCATATTGCGCATAAGCGAATAACCAGCCAGCATCAAAATGTTTCCGCACATGATTACTGGTAAAAGAGGATAAAGAACAGCTGGCAGATGGCCGGAGACAATTCCACCCAGCGGGCTGAGAGTCGCCAGCATCAGCGCGTATCTAGTGCCAAGATGCAGAAGCACAAAAGTAAGCAGAGCATTAACCAGTATACCGGTAACCGGATTCGGCAGACCAAGCAGCTGAACCGCAAGCAGCACGGCGAGGAAAATGCCGGCCTGACTGAGCTGTATGAGCTGACTGCTGCCTCTGAATTGTGTCGGTTGTTCGTTTTGCATAAGTTGCAAGGTTAGCACATATCTGACTGCGGGGAAACAGATTAGAAACAGTTTGCACAGCCAGCAGACCGCAAACTGACTTCAAAGAAAGTGCTTCTCGGCAGTCTCGTTCCAGTCATCAGAACATGCAGCTTGACTTGAAATCGGAGAAATTAAAGGGATTAACTGAGGAAATCGCAGCAGAGAAAACAAAAAACGAAGGTTTTAACGAGTTACCCTCGTCAAAACCCAAGTCAGGCTGCCGTTGATTTGATTTGCGAAACCAGATTTGATTTCAACCTGGAGATTATCTTTCTTACATTTCCGGTTCTGGCGGGGCATTTTGTCAAAGCAAAGTCAAGCTCTCTGGTTGTTTCACCAATAAGTTTCGCTTCGGCAACAGTGGCTGTTTCAAGGGATTTGCCAAGCCGATCGAGAAAATCACCAAAGGTGAGGTTGTTTTTTTCAAATTGTGAAAGAGACTCCCATAGAAGTTCAACATGATCCGTTTTCATCTTAACTATTCCTTTCTGCTATTCACTGTCTGTTTTTCTCAAATCTTAGTTCAGTTAACCATTGATCTGGCGGCATTTACATAGGGTCGGATTTTATCAACCAGGTCTTGAATAGGCACGGGTTGATTAAGCAGTCTGGTTGTCGACACATAAGAGTCTGGAATGTTTTCCTCTTCCTGGGAAGAAACAGAGATAACAGGGATCATCCTGGTTGACGGGAATTGTCGCAAAACTGCAAAAGTTTCACTGTCATTGAACCATGGAATATCTGCGGCCAGCATGATCAGGCCGGGACGTTGGCTGATTGCCATTTCCGCTCCCTGTTGACAGTTTTCGGCCTCTATAACTTCAAGACCTGTTATAGCCAGCACATCCCGAATAAACTCCCTATTGGACACATTGTTATCAACCAGCAAAATTTTTCTACCCATAATTCTTTCCCTTGCATCTCGAAAATATTTGAAGACAGAAGCGGTACAACGATGACGGAGAGGTTTTAAATGGCGCTCTGAGAAGCCAAAGAAAACCTGTTCGCGCTGAAAAGATCAGCAGGGCATGGCTGTTTTGTTGTTTGACTGCGGGGACTCTAAAACATGTTTGCCTGTGGGGCAGCATGTAACAGAGAATTTAACTAATAGATCTCTCAAATGGTGTAAATATTTCTTATGTACACATTTATAGCAAATTGTGATGTTAAACGCAATATCAGCGGAGGTACACACCAAATGAGGCAAAACGGGCGATAGATGGTTCAAGACTGCCTGTCTGGGGCATCATTTTTTTAGGATTCGGAGAAGACGTCGAGCAGACACGACAGAAAATTTGCTTTGTGTGTTTTCAGCGTTCGCCGATCGGCGAACAGCCCTTTCCCGTTAAACTTCTTTTCGGCGGCTTGCCATCTGTGGTTCGGCTCTAACAGAGCCACCCCTGGCGCCTGTCCACTGCGGGGCTGCCCGTCGATACTCCAAGCCGGAACGGCTATGCGGGGGTGGTTCTCTCAAGCTGATGGCTCATTCTTAAACCAGGTCTGCTAACCAGGCAACCGCAACAAACCTTGGAATTCTGCTGACCAGGCTGGCAAGAATTACTTTAGCGAGAGGCATTTTGTAAATCCCGCCAACCCAGCAAACGGCTGAATATGGCACCGGGGAAACTCCTGCCACAAAAATTGCAAGAGAACCATGGTCGCGAAAAAGATCACGCCCTACGCGCAAAAGCCTGGAGCCGAAAAACCGCCTGAAACGCCACGGTCCGAATATTTTGCCTAACAAATAACCTGTTGTGCCACCAAGAGCACTGGCTGCGCCAGCTACAAATGCGGTTTTCCAGATGTTTGCGCCACCAAACGCTGTTCCAAAAACGACAACATCAGGGGGAACAGGTTGGATCAGCGCATCAGCGAACCAGCAGAAAATAAAAAGTGCCGGATAACCATAATTTTCTACCGACTCTCTGGCAAAAAACTTAATTGGAGTTCGGTAGAAATAAAACAGGAAAAACACCCCGACAAGCAAGAGCAATGCTGACAGCGAGGCAAATCGCGCAGCTCCTTTTCTTGCAATCACTGAAGTATTACCAGACGCTGGATTATTATTGATATAAACATTTATGCCTTGATCAAAATAGCTACAGACTTGCATTACAGATATTTTTAGCATGAAAACACCGAATAAGCAAACCTTTAGCAGGCCCTTTCCGAGCAATTGCATCAGCCTTCCTTCAATCAGTGCAATTTTTGACATTAAAATATCCTATGCTGGATGACAGAGCAGTATTTCTGGCAGAACATTCCTGCCAGAAATACTATATGCATTATGGTTGACCAAAATTGGACCTTTTCTTCTAAGATCGGGAATCTCCTTTATCAGCGCGGAAATCTTTCGACAGGTAGCGCCTCAGCAAACAGATCTGTGCCGGCAGCATGACAATATCGCAGAGCAACGCAATGACAATGGTAAAAGACAGCAGCAGACCAAAGTAAACTATCGACTTGATGCTGGCGAACACCATAAAAAGGAAGCCAAGCGAATAAATCAGAGAGGTCGAAACCATTGCCGGGCCAGCTTCTTCAATGCCATCGATAATGGCTTCGGTGGGCGTAAGATTGGAACGCGAGGGATCGTAAAGCTGATAAAGGCTGTGAATGGTATCATCGACGACGATTCCGAGGGCAATAGCAGCAATGGTTACCGTGGCGATATCGAGTCTGATTCCGGTCAATCCCATAATACCCAGAGTCATCAGAATCGGAAAAACATTTGGCAAAACCACCAGCACCATTGCGTCAACACGTCTGAACAGAATGGCGATAGCCCCAAAAACAAAAACGAAAGCCAGCGCGAAACTCGAAATCTGGCTCCAGGTGACATAGCTGATTATACGCGCGTAAAGAGGAACATAGCCACCAAACTTCCAGGTTATGCCGGTGCCGTCGAAGTTTTTATGCAGAATCTCCTGAGCCTTTTCCTCGAAATCACGCAGGGCAGCAGCGCTAAGCATTGGCACGCGAACGGTCAGACGCGCCTCTGTGTAATCCGGTTTGTCGGTCATGTATTCGAGGTCGTTGTCTGGGTCTGACTCGTATTGCATCATAAGCTGAGCAATTTTTTCGTCACTGTCAGGAACCACGTAAGTCGCTTCGGTGCCATCACTCCACACCTGATTGAGCTTCTTGAATACATCTGCTATTGAGGCCGGCTTTTCGAAACCAGTTGTAGCATCGAGATCAGCATGGGTTTTCTGTAAGCGCTGCATAAAGTCTACGGTTAGAATGCCACCACGTTTGCCGGTCAACAGCCTTACCTCAAGTGGAAGGTAGTTGCCGTAAACCGCTTCGACCTGGTCACTATCAAGCCTGACCTGATTTTTTTCATGCAGAAAACCCATCGAATAGGTATCTACATTTAGCTGTGTAATGCCGTAAACACCCAGCGCGGCGGCCAGAGCAAACAGCACGAGAATCTGACGATGCCAGGCAGGAACCTGCTTGACGACCCAGTTGATCTGGGACTCCAGCGGGCGTTTGATCTTAATTTCTTCTTTCAGCTCGACGCGGCCGAGTATGTATGCTGAAACAATCATGGAGATCAGATACTCAGTTATGCTGGCAAAACCGGCAAACCAGCCAAAAGTTCGCAGAACAGACAGCGAACTCGCAGTTAACGCGAAAAAACCGCAGGTATTGGTCAACGAAGTAAAAAGACATGGTGACAATGTCTCGTAGAAGACGTCAGTCAGTCCTTCTTCAAGATTCTTGTGGATTTTCCCTGAATTAAAACAGTAGTTGTTGTAAACGTAGGCCACGTCTGACACTGACAAAATCATCATCAGCGTTGGCAGAACAATCGTGACCATATTGAAGTTCTGGTCAAACAACCCGTAAAAGCCGAGAAAGCTCAGTCCGCTGAACAGCATGGCACCAAGTGCCATGAGCAGAAACATCCATGAACGATAGAGCGCAAAGATGAGCACCGCAATGACGGTAAAGGCTACGGCGTTAAACACCACACCATCCTGAATGCTGAGGCGATTGAGTTCGTCGTACATCACGCCCATACCGGCGAGACGATATTCGAAACCGGACAATTTCTTGCGAACCGATTCGATAATCAACGGGCGGCGAACATCCATATCAGCGGTTGCAACCGGTTCGGCGATGATTATGGCCCAGGTTGAACTGGCATTCTGCAGAATTCTGCGTTTGAACGGGTCATCCATAAAACGAGCTTTTATTTGTGCAGCAGCACTTTCGGTTTCCACTGCTCCAGACATCAGGTCTTCGATGACAAGCTCATCATTCTGCAGACCTATGTAGGGCGACAAACCAACACTGAGCACACGTCGAAAATTGGCAGTATCTTCTTCAATTTCCCTGGAAGCCTTGTAAACAGCGCTCAACATCGCCGGCGAGAACATTCCGTCGCGGCGGCAGTCGATCATCGCGAGAATTATTTCATCATTGCCATATTTTGCCTTGAACTCCTTATAAGTGGCCAGTGTCGGGTCGTCTTCCAGAAACCAGAGTTCGAGACTGTTGTCGAGACTGATGTTGCGAGCGAAATACAGTCCGCCGGCACAGAGTATCATCAGAAGCAGTGCTAGAATACGCCGATACCTCACAAGAAGAATGGCAGTTGCGCGAAACTGACTGTCGGCAAAGCGTTTTCGTGGCTTCAGGGAAGTGGTGTCATGCTGTTCGTTCATATTTGATAAGCCCTCGCTGTTCCCGCCGGATCTTTAAGTCAGACGGGGTCTCCGTTATTGATCTTTTCGGTAATTTTTGCAGCACCGGTTAAAACCGGCTGACTACTCATCAGGTCGGTCCTGCCGCGCGGTCATTTCGTAAAGAATCGGGCTGGCAATAAAAATAGAAGAATATGTACCAACGATACAACCTATGGTAAGAGTGGCAGCAAATCCCTTGATCGAAGCACCGCCGATAATCAACAGGGAGAACAATGCCAGCAATGTTGTGATAGATGTATTAAGAGTTCGGCCAAGTGTCTGATTGATCGAACTGTCGATAACCTTCGCGAAATTGCTTTCTTTGCTTATTTTTCGATTTTCCCTGATGCGGTCGAGAATAACGATCGAATCGTTTACCGAATAACCAAGCAACGTCAAGATCGCTGCCAGAACAGTGATGTCAAATTCAAGACCAAGAAAAGACACAGCGCCGAGAACCACTATCA
The DNA here is from genome assembly GCA_001787855.1 of Candidatus Riflebacteria bacterium GWC2_50_8. Taxonomy (GTDB): domain Bacteria; phylum Muiribacteriota; class Ozemobacteria; order Ozemobacterales; family Ozemobacteraceae; genus Rifleibacterium. The sequence goes on from MFYY01000199.1 coordinate 10,235, forward strand.
GGTCATGAACCAGGGCGATGATAGCCCCCGAAGCAGACTGGAGCTCAAAACGCCAGGCGAGATACAACAGAATACCGACTACAGACAGAAGTGCGGCCTGTATGCCCTGTTTTTTCAGTTCCTCGCCCATGGTGGGACCGACGTTCGACACTTCAAGAGCCTCATCAGAGAATGGGGCAAGACGCTTCAGATCTGACAGAATGTGGTCATGAACTTCGGCGTTATCTGCGGTATCCAGTGGTGCTGACGGGTATTGAATGATAAATTCCCGGTTATGACCACCAGAAACCGACTGAACGATAATCTGGTCAGAAGAAAAATACAGCCTGCGCTCTTTTTCGATCTGTTTGAATACTTCTCTGACCTTGTTCTCGTCAGATTCTTCAACGAAACGAACATGCAGAATGCTGCCACCCTTGAAATCAATTCCGTAATTAAGGCCTTTAATTGCCAGCAGCAAAATAGAAACCATTATCAGTGATATAGAAAGCCCATAAAAGGTATATCTGTTTCGCATGAACTGAAAATTCATATTGTTTCCTTTTCTCAATTAAATGCTGAGGGTGCGGGCCTGTTCACCCTTGGAATAAAGATCTAAAACCAGCTTTACACAGACGATGGCTGTGAATACATTGGCAATCAGACCGATGCCAAGAGTGGTGGCAAATCCGCGTATTGGCCCGGAACCAAGCATATAGAGAATCACCACGGTAAGCAGTGTGGTCAAGTTTGAGTCGATGATACAGGAAAAAGCACGATCAAACCCCGCGTTTATTGCAGAGCGCACGGTTTTGCCGGAGCGCAGCTCTTCCTTGATGCGCTCAAAAATGATGACATTGGCGTCTACCGCCATACCTACCGTCAGAATCAGACCAGCGATGCCAGGAAGAGTCAGAGTGCCACCAAAAAACACGAGAACGGCAAAAATAATCAGAGTGTTAAAAAGAACTGCCAGATCAGCAAGTATTCCACAGAACTTATAGAAAAATGCCATGAACAGCAGAACCAGCAGGGTGCCGACAATACCTGCGCTCCAGCCAGCCTTTATCGACTCCTGGCCGAGAGTAGGACCAACCACCCTGCTTTCAAGAGCGATCAGACTGGCTGGAAGCGCGCCTGCCCTCAGCACAATTGCCAGGTTCTGGGCTTCTTCGAGAGCGAAACCGCCGGTGATCTGTGCTATACCGCCGGTGATTCTTGATTGAATAGCCGGGGCACTGTGAACTTTGTTGTCGAGAACGATCGCAATCTGCTCGCCAATATGAGAGCCGGTAACCTGAGCAAATCTAGCAGCGCCTTCGGCGTTGAATTCGAGATGAACAATCGGAGCCCCCATTTCGTCGAACGATGCCCTGGCGAATTTCAGATCCCGGCCAGTAACTTCTGGTTTGCGCACGAGCTTGAACCATATGGCCTGTTGCCGGTTAGAAGCGGGTTGCATCAAAACGATTTCGTTATCAGCGCTGATCGGTTCAAGCTGGGCAGCGGTCAAAGCCTGGTCTATAACCATGTGAAACTGCAGCATGGCAGTGTTCTGAATCAGCTGTTTGACTCTTTCCGGATCTTTTACACCGGGAAGCTGAATTCTGATGCGGTTGCCATCCTGTGCCTTGATGCTGGGCTCAGCAATACCAAACATATCGATACGATTTCTGATAATTTCGACCGATCGGTTCACGGCATCGGTAACGCTGTCATTTTCCTGAATCGATTCGAGGTCGACCTGATAAACAAGGTCGATGCCACCCTTGAGATCGAGGCCAAGTGTAATTTTAGATCTCGGAAAAATTGAGGTTATGGCGAGAGGCAGCTTTGAGTAAAGTCCGGCAGTGTCGAGAAGTGACTGAACCTCTTCTTTGGTCTTTCCAGAAACTAGCAGAGACACATTACCGCCGGCATAGTCATGATTGAAAACGCGGGCTTCGACACCCATGTCGACGAAGGCTTTTCTGGCCGTGTCAACGACGTTGTTAAGAATGTCTTCCGGGCGAGCGGGGTTTTTAGCGAGATTGAAGACCTCTGCCATACGGTCAACCTGAAACTTTATCAATGCTGATGCGCCGTCATCGCCGGTGGTGAATTCGAGCAGTCGTTGAGGAACCGCGCGCTGTTCTGCCGGCAAAATGGTTCCAAAAGCCTGATCCCATAATTTTGTAGAAGGTAGAGTGTAGAATAGCGAAAACAGTAACACCGCTAATACTACAATGATTTTGACACTAAATTTACTCTTCATTATATGCTCCGTTGGGTTGCATTTAATACAAGGACAGGGTTTGCATTTGCTGTTCAGAGCAATATCAATGGGGTAAAGGCTCAGATTTCGCGCTGAATACCGTATCTACGTATAAGACATCAGCATGACAGAGCTTTCTAGCGATCAAGCAACTTAACGGTCAGGATAACCGCAATTGCAGATTCCTTTAAACCAGACTGAACAATGCTTTTACCCTGGGAAAAACTTCCATGGATAAATGATCTTACTGGTTCGGAAAGTAATCAGCCATCGCTACGAGGCATTTGCGAAACAACAAAGCCCCATTCCTCAGGACGAAAAGGGAATGACATTCTTATGTTCTGTCCGGGGGCCGAGGCGGTCCATGAAACAAGCGAAACCCCAACTAGAGGGTTTCGCAGAGAATTTAACGAACTGTTACCTTGCCTGAAGTTTGGCGATGAAATTCTGGTAAAACCGTTAGCG
>MFYY01000199.1:12953-24730 GCA_001787855.1 Candidatus Riflebacteria bacterium GWC2_50_8
GATAAAACCGCCATAATGGCCGGTATGAAAGCGGGTTAGCCCTGCATCTGTCAGAAAAAAGCTCTGACAAAGAAAGGCAATAAGGAATAAACATAGTAATATTCGCCGCATTCGCTAATCATATCACACCGTTTTCCAAAACGCCAGGCAAAAAGCGCTCTGGCAGAGCAGGTTCTATCAGGAAGCACCAGTTTGATGCGGCTATCAGGTGAAAGTGTGCAAAAAAATTGACAACAAGAGTCTCTGAAGATATATTACCTAGCTGTCAATATAGAAAAGAGTTCTGAAGGAATGCTGTTCTGAAGGAGATTTGTGTGGACACTCAACTTTTGTTCTGGCTTGCCCCGGCAGGCTCACTGATCGCTCTGATCTTTGCGTATTATTTTTTCGTTACCATGATGAAGTCGGATCCTGGCTCTGCAAAGTCCCAGGAAATTGCGGGCTACGTAAAAGAAGGTGCCATGTCGTACCTCTGGTCGCAATACCGGGTTGTCGGCATTTTCTTTGTTGTAGCATTTGCTTTTTTCTCTTTTCTGGCATTTGTTCTCAAGGTACAGAGTCCCTGGACACCTCTGGCATTCTTGACCGGCGGTTTCTTCTCGGGCCTTTCCGGATACCTTGGCATGATCACTGCCACCAACGCCAGCAACCGCACCTGCGCAGCTGCAGCCAAGTCCCTTAACCAGGGTCTGCAGGTAGCCTTCCGCAGCGGCGCCGTCATGGGCTTCGTCGTGGTTGGCCTTGGGCTGCTTGATATCTCGATCTGGTGGAAAATCCTCAACTACGTAATGGAACTGAGCGATACCACCTTTAAAGACAGTATCTTTGCCGTGCATGATTACATGGAAATCACCACCATCATGCTGACCTTCGGCATGGGCGCCAGCTCACAGGCTTTGTTTGCCCGCGTTGGCGGCGGCATCTTCACCAAAGCTGCTGACGTAGGCGCTGACCTGGTTGGTAAAACCGAAGCCGGCATTCCCGAAGACGATCCGCGCAACCCGGCCACCATCGCCGATAACGTTGGCGACAACGTTGGTGACGTAGCCGGCATGGGCGCCGACCTTTATGAATCATATTGCGGTTCAATCCTGGCTACTGCCGCTCTTGGAGCCGCCGCATTCTCAAGCGGCGACATGGCGCAGTTTCAGGTCAATTCAATTCTTCTGCCGATGGCTATCGCTGGAGTCGGCATTTTCTTCTCGCTGATCGGCATCTACTTTGTCAGCACCGATGAAGACGCCTCGCAGAAAGAACTTATGGGCGCGCTCAGCCGTGGCATCAACGTATCTTCAGCATTAACCGCTATTGGTGCGGCGATATTAACCTTCTACATGCTGCCCGATAACATCGGCATTCTCGGCTCGATCATTACCGGCCTGGTTTCTGGCATCATCATTGGCTGGGCAACTGAGTATTACACTTCCGGCGACTATCCGCCGACCCAGGAAGTAGCGGCCCAGGCCACTACCGGCCCGGCTACAGTTATTATCGAAGGTCTGGCTACCGGCATGATGTCGACAGGCATCCCGGTTGTTACCGTCGGCCTTGGCATTATCCTGGCCTACGGCTTTGCCAATGGCTTCAATGACCCTTCAATGGGCCTTTATGGTATCGGTATCGCCGCAGTCGGCATGCTCTCGACACTTGGCATCACACTGGCGACTGACGCTTACGGCCCGATCGCCGACAACGCCGGCGGCAACGCTGAAATGTCAGAAATGGGACCGGAAGTGCGCAAACGCACCGACGCACTCGATTCACTTGGCAACACCACTGCCGCAACCGGCAAGGGTTTTGCCATCGGTTCGGCAGCTCTTACCGCAATGGCACTGCTCGGCGCCTACATCGAAGAACTTCGCATCAGCCTTCTGCGCATTGCCAAGTTCAGCGACTCACAGCTTGATCAGTATATTTTTACTGGCCCGGATAAGGCAATTCCGATTGCCAAGGCCACCATGGCCGACTTCATGGCCTACTACAATGTCACCCTGATGAATCCGCTCGTTCTCGTCGGCGTTTTTCTGGGTGCCATGCTGGTATTCGTTTTCTGCGCCATGACCATGAAAGCTGTCGGCCGCGCTGCCCACAGCATGGTTGAAGAAGTCAGACGCCAGTTCAAGGAAATTCCCGGCCTGCTCAAGGGTGAAAAAGGCGTTAAAGCCGATTATGCTTCCTGCGTAGCCATATCCACCAAGGGTGCCCAGAGAGAAATGATCGCACCCAGCCTTCTTGCAATCATCACCCCGGTCGTTGTAGGCCTTGTTCTCGGCGTTGGCGGGATGATCGGCATGCTCGTTGGCGGTCTTTCCTGCGGTTTCGCAGTTGCCATCATGATGGCTAATGCCGGCGGTGCGTGGGATAACGCCAAGAAATACGTCGAAGCCGGTAACCTGGGCGGAAAAGGCTCAGATAACCATAAAGCCACCGTTGTCGGCGACACTGTCGGCGATCCTTTCAAGGACACTTCCGGACCTTCTCTTAACATCCTTATCAAGCTGATGAGCATGGTAGCGGTTGTAGTCGCCGGCCTTACCGTTTCCTACGCACCGACAATCCAGTTTTACTTCGGCTTCAATCCTTCTGAAATTGCATTTAAAGAAGAATTCAGCAAGCGCCTGAGCGCCAGAGAAGTAACTCTGCCAAGCCTCACCGAAGTACCTGGCAGCACCAAAACCAGCTCGATCTTTGAAGATCCGCTCATGGGAACAGAAGACATCATTCTGCCCAACGAAGATGATGCAGCCGCAAGCATTCAGACTCCAAAGGTTCCAGAAGTCATACCAGGCGAAGTTAAGCCAACGCAGCCCGACAGCAAACCTGCTGACACTACCGGGAGTTTTGGCGGTCTTGACGAGGCAAAGCCAGCTGACAAACCGGCTGATGGCGGATTCTCCGGTGGCTTTGACGCTATCGATGAAAAACCGGCTGACGCTCCGGCTGCTGGCGGCTTTGACGCCATTGACGAGAAACCAGCTGACGCTCCAGCTGCCGGCGGCTTCGACTCACTTGATAAGAAGTCAGAAGCACCTGCCACAACCGAAGCTCCAGCCGATAAACCAGCTGCAACCGAAGCTCCGGCTGGCGAACCCAAAACCGAACCCGCGCCCAAAACTGAAGGTTCTGGCGGCTTTGAGGGCATGTAACTCTCTATCTCCCGCTCTTAATCAACCAGCCCACGCAACTTGCGTGGGCTGGTTCTTTTATACTCTTGAGTCCTGTAATCAGATAATTCTTATCGCGAACTTCGGGCAGACCGGCGCACAGTAGCCACAGAGAATGCAGAGTTCATGGTCGATAGCCGGCGATTTTTCGCCAGGGCGCAAAGCTTTCTGCTGACATGCTTCCACACAGGCATTACAGTTCTGGCAAAGCCCGGTATTAATAAACAGGTGGCGTTCACGCCCGGCAACTTTACGGGCAAATCCATCAGCAACAGTCTCGTCTCTGACTATCGCAACGTTCATGTCAACTTCGTCGCAGCTCGTCATACCGACTACTGCCGAGTCTACAACCTGTGACTCGAAAATCCAACGTAAAGCGGCGGCGGCATCATTACGCAAATGACCGCCACCGAGAGGTTTCATTGCATAAATGCCAATGCCGCGGTCTCGTGCCCGCTTCAGAATATCAGTCATTTCTGCCAATGTGGCATCGAGAATACCAATGCCATCGCGATTATACATCGGGTGCAGAACTTCTATGCCGGCAGTATTTGCCAGCAGATCTATGGTCAGAGCAGAATGCGAACTCGCGCCGATGGCTTTGATCAGACCAAGTTTGCGCGCTTCGCGCAGATATTGCAGCGCTTCGCGGCGCGCTTCGATATCAGCGGCATCGCGCACCGCATGCAACAGAAACACATTGATATGCGCCAGGCCAGTCTGCTGCAGGCACTCTTCGACTGCTGCCTGCATCGCCTCGCGGCTGCGGGCAGCTGACTTTGACGCCACGACCGGCGCCGGCCCCTTCCATTGCCTGAGGGCTGCTGCGACCTGTGGGTAAGAGCCATACATCTGCGCCGTGTCGATAAGGGTTATACCCTGTTCCAGCGCATGCAAAATAACGGCGGCGCCATCATCTATGGTCAGAGCACGCTGCATAGGGCTCATAGTCAGGGTTCCGATGCCCAGCAAACTTACTTCGATACCGGTTTTACCAAGTTGCTTTTTTTTCATGGCCAGCTCCAGTTTTTTGAACATTATAAACCATGAGTCAAACCTTTGCTCAGCCGAACTCTGTTCGTTCAATGTCGAGAATTGACCATAGTTGCCAAAATGCCGACATATTTCCAATTGCCAGTCACGTTCAGATGTATTAAGCTATAAAAGTTGCGTTGAGCACTATTGTGAGGTCAGGAGGCAAGCCGTTGTTCAAGATCGATAAACAGCTTGATAAGCAGGTTCTTATTCTCTCGGTTCAGGGTTATTGTGAAACTGAAGCCGGGCAGGAAATTTTTGATAAAATCAACGAAGCCTTTGCCGCAGTCAAGCCGACAGGCGTAATTTTCGATTTCAGCGCATGCAAGGTCATTAACAGTTGCTGCATATCGCAGCTTATTGAAACTATTGAGCTGGTCGCCTGTGATTTTAACTGCGATGTAGTTATCTGTGGGCTTGATCAAACCAAGGTTACTTTGTTCAAGATGGTTGGCATGCTCGAACTCGCTGAACTGAAAGACGACGTTGCAGCTGCCCTGAAGTATCTGGCCGGCTGAGCTTCTTAAAGCAGGCTACAACTCTTGAGCCACTTACTATTTTAATTGCCATTCAATTTCAAATATACTAACCTATGGGAACTACGTAAGCATGATTGTTGGTCAGGAGGAAAGCCGTTGTTCAAGATAGACACACAGCTTGATGATAAAATTTTGGTTCTCTCCGTTCAAGGGTATTGTGAATCGGCTGCCGGAAAAGAAATTTATGAAATTACTAAAAAAGCTTTTACAGTTCAAAAGCTTACAGGCGTTATTTTTGACTTCAGCGCCTGTAAGGTGATAAACAGTTCCTGCATAGCTCTGCTCATGGAAACAGCGGAGCTTGTCACCTGCGATTTTCGCAGCGATGCAGTTGTCTGCGGACTTGATCAGACAAAGATTTCATTTTTCAAAATGTTTGGCATGCTCGACCTCGCTGAACTGAAAGATGATATAGAATCTGCAAAAAAATATCTGGCGGACTGATGCCTTGAAAGCTTCTTTGAATGGATGTTGACAGCTTTAACCATTTGCCGGCAGATGAAAAAATTTGCCAGCTTGGTCTGATCAGCAAAAGTAGTTTAGAGCACATTCTTGTCGGGCTCTTGAGTATTGTTCAATCTCCAGCATCACCGCCCGACCTTGTTGTAGCCACCTATCGTGCTCTATTGAGAAATCAGAACCCTTCTCTTGTCGATTTAGCACGTAAGCATTTCAATCACGCGGATTCCAGAATTGCTGCCGCAGCTATAGAATACGCCGGGAAGCTCTCACCCGAATGGTTTGTCAGAGTCAGCGGCAAGCTTCTGCAAAAACGTAGCCGGGCAGTTTATAGAGCTGCGGTTAAAACCCTCAACCGATTATCACCAGACGCAGCAATATCTGCAATAAGAGCAATGATTGCTTCGAACCAGACAAAACAACTTGGCAATGCCATCAACTGCATGATTTTTCTGGATTTTTCTGTTGTAAGAGAAATCGCTACGGAACTCGCTGTCAATACGAGAGACGACGAAATTTTCGGCGCAATTATGCTTTTGTTCCAGAATAACCCGGAGCTGGAAAATCTAAAATGCCTTTTCCGCATTGAAAAAAACCAGAAAAATCCTGCCTGGTCAGATCTGGCAAGGCATATCAGACATGAAAACACATCTGTATTAAATGAGCGCGATTTACTTGGCAGGACTGATCCAGCAGCGATAGAAACAAATCTTGCCAGGGATTACACAATTTCACAGCAACCATTGGCCGCTGGTACGAGCCAGAAGGGCCAGAGAACAATCTTATGCCAATTCACTGACCTTCTGCGAAATCTGAAATTCCTTATCGAATTTTATCTGGCTGAAAACCGGGCACTTGCGCTTGCAATACCATTGCTGGCCGTTTTGATCTTTTTTTTATACCCGGTAGTTTCAGAACCAACCCGTATGGGTACTGCGGTCATTTATAGTCCAAGGGCTGAAATCGCACATGTTAAAGAATGCAGGCAGGACTATGCGATAATAGAACTTCGCAGCGATAGTTCGCGGATCAAAATCAGGCCTTTATCCGGCCAGTTCATCTGTGAGAATCTCGCCAATCAAAACGTAGAGGTTGAACTGGTATTATACCGCATAAGCAGAAAAGGGGATGCGATGGCTGTCTGCACCAGAATAAAAAGAATTCTTCAAAGCTGAAACATTAGTTTACAGCCGTGCGTCTAAATTATAAACAGTCATAGCAGGCAAACAATGCGAATAAGTGCTCCTGAATAGATGTATTCTTCAGATCCTGATAAAAAAGACCTGATCGAAATGGCAAGAAAAGGGCAAAAGCAGGCTTTTTCCCAACTTGTCAAAATGTATTACGGACTTGTTATGCACTTTTTATTGGACAGGGGCCTTGGCCATGCAGATGCCGAAGACATCGCTCAGGAGACTTTTCTAAAGGCATACAGTAAAGTTCACCAGCTTTCCAGTGCCGGTTCATTTGCAGGGTGGCTACTGCGTATTGCCAGAAATGTGTGGATTGACAGGTTTAGAAAGCTGCAAAGGCAGAAAAATCATACCGAAGAATCCGACCTTGATGAATTATTCGAAAGCCGTTCTCCAGAGGTTATCGCCCTGGACAATGCTGCTGTTTATGATGTGTACAGCACTCTTAAGCCGAGAGAGACAGTTATCATTGATTTGCGAGTATTCCAGCAACTATCTTTTTCTGAGATTGCTGAGATTATAGGCTCTAAGGAGAGTAATGTAAGGCTGATATTTCATCGTACCATGAAAAGGTTAAGAAACCAGAGTAAAGAGAATCTTAAGTAATATGGCTTCAACAAACTGCGACATAATATTAGAAAAAATCATCTCTCAGGAGAAACCCGGAGATGACGTGATGGCTCACATTCAAACCTGCGCCGAATGCAGGCAGGCACTGGCTTCAGTCGCTGTTCTTAAGACACTGGGCTCACCAGCGCAAAGAATGCAGCCCTCACAGAAATTTCTTGAAGATTTTGAGGCGAAAGCAGGATCGCCAGAGTTGTCTACCGGTCTTTCTGGAAGCCTGTTGCCAAAATTGCTGCTGACTGCCATACTTGCCGGGCTACTCTTTCTTGGCGCCAGATATCTCGCGGATACCGACACGGTTCCAAAGCAACAGCAAACTTCAAGCCCAGCTGAAATAGAGCCAGATTCGGCAAGTTCAGAAAACACTCTGGAGCCATTACTGATTGAAAAGAGATCACCAGCCCCCGTCCTAAAATTTGATGCTCCAGATAAAAATGTTGATTAAAGCCCGACCTGAATCACGACTTTTTTTACTGCGCATGCAAAGCCATGTAGATAGCATATCTATGACACCAACCGGACTCCGCAGAACATCCGGGTCTTTGATGTCGTTAATGCTATTTGCCGCCGGGATTTTATCGATTTTTTTGTTAGGGTATTTCCGATTTTTTCAGGAATCCGCAAACATAGACAAAAGACTACAACACCAGCAGATTGCCAGACAGGCGGCTATCAGCATTAATGAAGAAGCCTTGATACGACTCAAGCGCGAAGCATTCAGCCCAGAATCCAGAATCGCAGCATTACTGTTTAACGCAGTTTCTGGCACTGAATGCGATATTCAGCTGCCATTTTCGTCAAAATATGCAGGTCAACTGATCCCTCAGGGATATTCATGCGAATATGAATCAAAAGTGAAAGTCATTGGATTCACCAGATTATCGCCTGATGGCAAGCCCTATGCATCGAAGAAAGAAGGGCATGGAATTGCAGCAATCACTTCGACCGTTGTTCTGAGAAAAGATCGCGAAGAAAAGAGCAGCGTACTTGCTTCTTATAAACTCGAGACTCATCTCGACTATCTTGTTTTGTCTGTTTTTCCGGGAACCAGTGAACATCCAGCATTTGACAAAGCTCTTTCCGTGCGCAACACGGGGGGAAAGCCACGCATTATTCCATTTGTAACGAACAGATTACAACTTTCATTCAATGATTTGCAGAACAACAGCAACGTCATCGAAAATTGGGGAGACAGCAGCCTGCCATACCAGGAGCACTCTCTCTGGACAGCCAAAAATCTTGATCCAGCAGCACTAAACAATGCCGGCTTCATCGATCATGAAAAGCGCCACATAAATCTGCGCGGAATTGTTCACTGTCAAGAAGACATAAAATTGCACGGAAATTGGGAAATGAGAGGTCGCGGAGTTTTAATAGCAGACAGTTTCGAGATAAGCGGAGCGGTAATCAAGGCAGAGAGCAAAGATTTCGCCATTTTTTACGCACGCCATGGCAATATTGTCATAAATACAGATCTGCAGATTCATGCCGGCCTTATTGCCATGAACGACAAACGTTCTGGCACAGTTTTGCCGGGAAAAAACGCTGACATTCACGGTTTCATAATGGTCGACCGCATTTCGCCGGATATACTGGCCGAAAAATCGCTTGATCTTACACAGAATCCGATTTTTGGAGATAAATCTTATGACCATCAAATAATAGTCGGTGACTGGATAAATTTCATTTCACAGACGAGGCAGGCAGATGCGCATAGCAACTAAGAAACTCGGCGATGGCTTTGCATTCAGCGAAATCCTGATAGCAATTCTGCTTTTTGGCTTGATTTCTTTGTATCTGATGCAGTTATTCAACTTTTCAAATCAGGGGACAATGCTTGTATATTACCAGCACATTGCCGAAAAACTGGCCGAAGAACCCATCGAATTTTTGCGCGGAACAGGATATGAAGGAATAATCGCGTGCGAGCAGAATAAGTTCCCGGAATACAAGGTCGACATCTGGCACAGTCTTGCCGATTCTAACGAGTTAACTGCCGATGACAGACCAGATGCTGTTTCGCTGTTTGAGCGCAAAATCAGCTTATCACCGACTGTAGCCGAAGATACCAGGGGTTATCTGGTAAGAGTTGTGGTCAGGCCTGTCAGCACCTCAAGCAGTTTCCTGCAGAAAAGAATGGAAGAGGTTACATGCTCTGCTTTTATCCTGGAAAGGCCATGAGAAATATTTTGAAACACAGAGCCATCACTTTGACAGAGCTTTTAGTGGGGATTTCTCTAATCAGCCTTGTTCTCATCCCAGCCGGGTCACTTTATCGCAACATGGTCAGGTCTTCGGTTACCGGCATCTTGATAAATGATCTCATGAACACAGGGAAAAGAATATCCGCTCAAATCCATGATGATCTTCAAAACAGTTGCCTGCCATATCGGGGAGCATTTCAACTGTCCTTTGATGATTTGCTGCAGCTTCATCAATCAGAAGATGCTGGACTCGCAGGCATGGAAATCTGCCTGTACAGGTATCCCAGACAACCTGTATATGTTAAGGAATCTCATGATTTAAAGAATTTTAACATAGTTAAACTCACCAGAGTCTGCTACCGAATCGAAAAGTCAGAAAATTCAAGACTTCTAAAGCTTATCAGAACCGAAACTTTTCCAGGGCAGCCCGAAATAGTAAAAGTGCTGAGCGACAAGTTAAATTTTTTCAAAGTCAGCCCATTGCGCAAAAAATTGTCTGGTTCAAAAGAAGCCTGGTTCTGGGATGTAGCATTTCAGCTGGCAACACTACCACAAAACATGGCTGATCAAAAAGATCCTATCACCGCAGACCGATCTAAGGGCATACTGATCCTGGATTTCTTTGACCTTGCCTATTCGGAATTCTACAATTCTCTGGCAAACAACCAATTCTCGCCAAGAAACTGGAATACCGGCCTTGTTTTTCAATTTTGACAAATCAGGCAAACAGTATTCTCGCTCACAAAATTGCATGCCTCAAAATCAAACACCTCCAGGCTGACCAGAAGCCGTTCTTTCGATCATCAGAACAGTAAAATCGTCTGGCTGAGGCTGATTGGTTGTAAAACACGGGTGATGAGAGAGAATGTCATGACAGGCATCTACAGGGCTCAACCTTGGGCGCGTCTGCAGATAATCTCTGAACAAAGTAAACGCGTCCTGGTCCCTATTAGCTGGCAATGATTCGATCAGCCCGTCTGTATAAAAAAGCAGACGTTCGCCGATACTAAAAGACCCTTTAAATGGTTTTACGGCGCGGTACGTTGCCTTGGTTCCTAAAAAAAGTCCTGAGGCTGCAATCTGCTCAATATTGCCATTTTCAACAAAAAAATAAGGGTAAGGGTGACCACAGTTGCGATACTCAAATTCGTTCGTTTCTGTATCGAGCCAGAGCAAAGCCGCTGTCATCATCAACTTGCGGCGAAGCGCATTAAAAAGCACAGAATTGATCGATTCAATAAACTGATCTGGAGTAAAATTTTGAGCAAGACCAAGCATTACTGTGGCCTTGCCGATAGCCATTGCCAGCGCAGCTGGAATGCCATGCCCAGTGGCGTCGCCAATAATGACCATAATATAGCGGTCTTTGACCACAAAGTAATCAAAATAATCACCACCAAGCTCGTTTGCAGACTTTGAAAGCCCGAATACACGATAATTTCTGAAGAGAAGCTCTTCGGCCGGAAGCAACTGCTCCTGCACCAGTCTCGCATTGTTGGCATCGTGCTGTATAGCCTGCAGACTGAAAAGATTATCGAAATACTTCGCCGCGGAAAGAAGGAGAGTGGTGATCAGCCAACCAGCCAGCAAAGGCGCTAATGGCAGATGCACCAGCAATAATTCAGTGATCATCATAAGTGTGGCCAGAATAAGCGCAAAAATCAAGGGACAAAGAAAGATGGTCAGGCCCGACATTATTGTTAACCAGCTGATCAAAAACCCTGCTGCTGCCATTGAAGCGCGCCAATAGGCGTTGGCAAATAAGATGTTACCAATGCGCCCCGAAATTAAAGTATCAAGAGAGGCTGCCAGTATTTCTGCTCCAGAAACAATGCCTAGCGAAGTATTGTGGTAATCATGCACTGCCTGAGCGGTTACCCCAAGAACAATAACCTTGTCGCGGCAGATCTCTTTGAAACTTTTCTCATCAGCAATTATGTCACGCAGAGAAATAACCGGAATACCGCCATTTTTGCGGGCAAACACCAGCGGAACTTCGGATAGAAGATTTGCTACGAAGGTGGGATCTGGCATATAAAAATGCTTGAGAGCAAGCAGGACAGCGCTCTGAGCATTCAGCCGTTCATCGTTGATCTTAAAGCTGCGCAGCCGGCCATCATCATTGATCACCCCCCAGACAAAACCCTCAGCCAAGGCTTTGCTGCTGAATCTTGGCAAAGAAGTAAACCGGGCCAGACTCAGACTCTGCTGACTTGTTTTCTCTTCGATCAAAGAAATCAGAATGAGATTGCCAAGCTTTTCTATCGTCTGCTCCAGCTGTACATCGCCGGCTTCGGTATCAACGTTCTGAAATAGAATGTCAACAATTATACCGCGAGGGTTAAGCCGGCCAAGTCTTTGCAGAGTTTCAGCAACCAGCTGACGCGGCCATGGCCAACGCGTATCATTGTCAGCCAGTGTTTTCATGTCAATGCCGACCACCAGCAGGGATCCGTCGGCTATTCTGAAATTGGCCGCAACAGCACGTTTCAGGTCATACAGATAAAAATCAAGCCAGCCTGTGCTTGCCGGGAGCGCAATGACCAAAGCAACTAG
>MFYY01000199.1:24738-35929 GCA_001787855.1 Candidatus Riflebacteria bacterium GWC2_50_8
GATAAAAAGAAAGCGGGCACCAAATATGCTATTCAGCCGCTGCAAAAGAAGTTTGGAGCGTTTGATTATCTGCATCGAATCATACTGCTTTATTCACATACCTGATTGGTTAGCTGAAGATATTAACAACTTTTGCAAAAACTATCTACGGTTAAATTTAAAGCTCTCATCTTTGTTGCCAAAAAAATCTTCAGATTCAAGCAGATTAAAATTTTCAGCCTGTGGTAGAGGGCTATCGTTTACTTTCCATTGAATTTTTTGACTAGCCGAAACCTTCTGTTTTGAACCATTGCGAGCGGTAAATTCGACCTGCCCTTCTTCAACCCATAGCTCAAAGGACTCAGAAGAGACCAGCTGTCCAAATTTCGTGCCAAGTACTGCGGTGTTACCGTGCGGAGTCTCTACCTGAATCTCAGTCTGCTGCTTATTAATATCAAAAACTGCTTTGCCGGAGCCCTGAAAACCAATACTGGTGCCAGCGCGCACTTCATAATAAGAGTCTGGATCAATTTTTATACCACCTTTGCGTGCAATATCTTCAAGAACGGCAATGCTGTCTTTATCGGTGCGAACTGCACCCTGGTCTTTCAACTGCATATCGGCCTGTGCCGAAACAAAAGCGCCAGCACCTTCAAGTCTGGCATCTACCTTGCCTTTGGTCGAAGTAATTCTGGCCAACGGCTCATTTTGACTGCCACAACCAGCAGCAAGCAGACAGCCGAGACATAAACCCACAAATAATTTACGCATAGATTCCTCCTGGGAAATATGAAAAACCATGATATCAAATCATTCAACATCGTATGAACAAGACTGGACACAATCTAAGACGACATCACAAGCCATAAGTGTTGCAATGATTTTCATTATACGAACAATTATGCCATATATGTTGGAAACTGCGGCTGAGCTGTTTTTTGGGGGGTTAACAACAACCAGTTAAGCTGATCAAACCAATATCCACACACTTAATGCCAAGTCAGAAATCGATCTGATTATTGGGTAATCATGCCGACCGTCTGAGTTTTAATAAAATCCAGTATGACAGGAACCCGCACGGCGATAATATGATTAAGCCTTTCGAGGTTGGCGTAGCGCTTCATCCATTCGTCTGGCTGGTCAAGCAGGCTGCGCTCAAAAGTGGCAAATCTGTAGAGATAGGGATTGCGACCTTCCGAAAAGCTTTTTATGCGGGCGAGAAACGCGCGGTATTCCTGCATTCCACCGCTTCTGGATGGAAGAATGACAACCAGACGATAAATGTCGATTAGTTTCTGCAGCAATTGAATTTGCGCTTTTCCACCCTTGTATCTGATCAGGTCACTGGTCAGCATGGTGTTATAATAATAACGCGCCTGCACCAGGCTGCCGGCAAAATACTCGAATATGATGCGATAATAAAACAGATCCTGTTGAAAAGTTATCGGGTTAAATCCGGCACCGGTAGTCGTCTGAAACTTGCCCTGAGTCTGCATAATCTCGAATTGTGGCTCAAGGTAGGCCACAATCTGAAAACAAATTTGCGCCATTTCATACCAGGTCTCAGCGATACTCTTGCGCAGCTCAAACTGCTGTTCGAGGTCTGTAGCAAGCGTGTTGCCAAGCCTCAGATTCAGTTGCCTGAGATCATTTTTGCGTCTGACATAATATTGCGAGACAACAAAATCTCTGGTAACCAGAGCAATGCGGCCAAGAGCCTGTAACGCCGCAACGTTTTCTCCCATCGACGCAGCAATCTCGGCAATATTACTCGTTGGCCTGGCAAATACTTCAGCGGGAATCCTGGCGTCTATAGTGGCCTGGTCAAGAATCAGGCCGAGATCGACTTTTTTGCAGGTTACCGGCGAAAACATCTGCATAGCAGTATTGAATTCGCCACGCCCGGTCGTTGCATTCCAGAAAAAGTCGATGTTGCTCTGTATTAGATTGCGATCTTCGTGATCGCCGGTCGCCGCCAGGCGTTCACCGGCAACGGTGAATTTGAACTTGTTAACAGTATCGTAAAGAGGCTGCATCTGCGGACCAATGGCGCCGTCAGAATTGATACCTATTTTGCCGTAAGGAGGCCGGGTATCTTCAATAAACGAGAAGAAAACCGAGCGGCCCTCGATCACTTCCTGCTGGCTGGTTGAACCGCTGACGCCAAGAGTTTCGAAACCATAGGGGTTGACTGCCAGTTCTTCGATAAGATCTTCGGATATTTTTTGTGAAAGAACGACCGCATTAAGATGATCTGCAGAAAACTGCATTTCTTTTGAAGACGACCTGACAAATATCAGGTAAATAAGAGAGATACCGGCAAGAATCGAGCAGCCCACCAGAACCTCTACAAGAGTAAATGCGCAGCGCGACTTTTTCAATCAAGGCCTCCAAGATTCATCAGCCCGACGTGCGCCAGAAACTGATAGTCTCCCTTTTCATTCACGATGGTTGCATTGACTTGAACGCTTGTTGGCGAAAGACTGGTAAAACGCAACTGTTTGATCGAATCAAGCAATACTTTTTCGTTGTCAGGCTGGTAAACACCTGAATAATCGTTACGATAGGAAATCAGACGAAATACCCGCTGTTCGAGGGAATCGGCAACTTTGTTGTTAGGTTCCAGATACAGAATGGTCATCTGGTTGACGACGTCTTTAAACACCATATATGGCAACGTTTCACCGGTGGTAGGCCTGACAATGTCAGTGCCCATGCGAATCTGGTCGACAATATTATCAAAGGCCTTGCGCGAGTCCATCTGCAACATTGCCTGTTGTGACATATTCTGCTGGGTGGAGCCTATTGAACTGAAGAGTCGCATAGTAACGATGCCAACCAGCGACACCAGGCCAACAGCAACAAGCAACTCAACAACAGTAAAAGCTTTGCGGGCAAAATCTCTCATTATTGGCCGTCCTGCTGTTCGGCAGCCTGAGCCTCAAGCGCACGTAACTCTGCCAACCGGGCTTCTGCCGCTGCAATCGCTGCCTGAATTAATTCCAGGCTTGCCTGAACGCTTGCCAGAGAATCTGCCATGGCCTGGGCAACTTCAGGCGCCATACTATAACCGCTAATGTCTGAAGACAACCCTGTCAATTTATAGAGATCGGTCTGGGTCCACTCTTCAGACGTCTTCCAGGCATTAACCAGCTTCTCAACTGCCGCCGACGTCGGTAAACTGTTAAGATACTGATAACCACTAACTTCGAGCCGTTCATAGCCTCGGCCTATTGCCTCTGCAATGCTGTTCATAGCAGAAACAACCGTCTGCGAAACCATCTCTTCGATGGCCTCGCGGGCTTCCTGGCTGGGAGACTCGGCAATACCAGCTTCTGTTTGCGACACCAGCTGATCTAAGGTCTCATAGGTCTCTCTTTTTGCGGCAGCCGCCTCTCGCCAGTATTCATTGGCAGTATCCAGGCCAGCGACACCATTAGTTTCGACTTCATCACAGGCTTTGTCTGTAGCGTCAACCAGTTTGTCAGAAGCACTGATAAGTTTTGTAGATAGCTCGTTAATCTGATTGCCGGTCATCGAATCATTTCCTGTCGGAACCTGCAATGGATCTGGACCCGGGGCGCTGGGCTTCTCTTCTATCAACGGGGGAGAAAGATCAGGCGGATCAACCGGATTTTTACTGTCCATTATTTCATCTGTAATCGAAACCGGCCAGTTCTGCCCAAAATCTTCTGGAACCCGACCATTGAGCTTTTCAACCATACTCGTAGGGTTGTTGGTTCGAACAAGCTCCGAAGCCAGCTGATCCGATTTTTTCTGGTTAGCCGCCCTCTTTGTCAGCATATCCTTGACTTTCCCGGCTATTGTCCTTGGGCCAGCGGCAGTTGGAAAGTCTTCTACTCCGGGTGTCGCATAAAGTTCGACAATTATACTGTTCGAAATATCTAAAAGATCTTCATTAACCCTGACCCGCCAGAAATACATTCTGGATATGCCGGTCAGGTGAGTGCGAATGTAAATATCCGCCTGATGATCCTTGCCGGCAGTATTTTCGACGAGAAGATCGTAGTGACCACCCTGAAACGGGACCTTGGTCTCAGTATATGGCTCATACACAAACGGGCGATTCGCCCATGAAAACGAGTGTATTTTGGCACAGACCCTTGAAAAAGCGGAATACGCGATTAGAAAAGACAATTGATGATTGTTGGTTCGATAAATCTGGGTTTTAAGACCCTGATTCAGACTTCCCATAGTAGTGACCAGGCCCATCACAGCAACTATGGCAAGCAGAGTTAAAGGCAACACCATGCCGCTTTTTACAGTTGTTCTACGCAAAACAAACCTCCACAAAAAATCAATTGGGCTTTAAGCTATTTTACCAATCCATTATTAATTTAGTGATATGCGAAACTAGCCCAACCCTCAGAACAGATCTTATTATACACTGTTGAATGGTTCTGACTTTGTCGTAGTATTACTTTAGCACACAACAACTTCAAGTCAATATAGAAGACAAAATTTCTATAACAACAGACAAACTTACTACTAATATGTTGACGCCTTGATCAGACATTACGTTTCCCTCGGCAGAATATTTTTTCAGAAACTTTTCCAACCGGCTACTATCCGCGATAGAAGCCAGCTTTGCGTCAGCACAGGGTTGTTTTTGGCGAAAACTTTATGCTAGAGTCAGATGTTTTAAACTGGAGGAACCGCCATGAGTCTTGCACAACTTGAACGCACGCTTAAACTTGACATCAAGGCAGCGCTTGGCTGCACAGAACCTATAACCATAGCTCTGGCCACCTGCAAAGCCCGACGCCTCATCAATGGTGCTGTTAAGCGCATAAACCTTCGCCTGTCAACCAATCTGCTCAAGAACGCCATGGAAGTCGGCATACCCGGTACCGGTGGGCAGCGCGGCATACCTCTGGCGGCGGCTCTTGGTTGTTTTGCAAATGCCGAAGAGCCTACTATGACGCTGCTGGAAGGCATGAATAAAAAGTGGCTGCAGCAGGCACGTGATTTCGTTGCCGAGGATCGCGTCGATATCGAGCTGGTCCCCGATAAATACGGACTGTTCGTTGAAGCCCGCGTCGATGACGACAGCGGCGATCATGGCACCTGCATCATTCAGGGCAGTCACGAGAACTGCGTATTGCTCGAAAAAAATGGCGAGACCATTTTCAAATCAGATAAAACCGGCGATTCTGGTTCAGGCAAGCTGTTAAAAGAGCGTCAGGCTCTAGCCGGAAAACCGTTTGGCAAAATCTGGAACAATATTCGCGACCTGTCGCCGGAACTGCGTCGACACATGCTCAGCGGCATCGAGATGAACCTGAAGGTTGCCAAAGCCGGCATGGGCAAAGATGGCTTTTTGAATATCGGCAACATTTATCGCGATCTTATTAAAGAGGGCTGGCTGGGCAATGACGTGATCAACGAGGCCAAAGCACTGACTTCGGCGGCTGTCGATGCACGCATGTCAGGCTGCGATCTGCCGGTAATGACTTCTGCCGGATCAGGCAACCAGGGGCTTACTATCACGCTTCCGCTGCATGTTCTGGCCAACCATGTAAAGGCTGATGAAGACCGACTAAGCGAAGCGCTGGCGATAAGCCATGGCATCACCAGTATTCTCAAGCACCATTCTGGCACATTATCTGCGATGTGCGGCTGTGTTGTGTGTTCAGGCACCGGGCTGACAGCCGGAGCCACCTACCTTCTCGGTGGTGATCTCGAAATCGCGACGGCCGCAGTCAACAACATGGTAGGCAGCATTACCGGCATTATCTGCGACGGCGCCAAAGTTGGCTGCGCGATCAAACTGATCTGCGCGGTAGATTCGGCTTTTCAGGCGGCAATGATGGCAATGCGCGGTCTTAAATTGCCGACCACCAATGGCGTTCTTGGTGAGAACCTCGAATCAAGTCTCGCCAATATTGGTCTGATAGCCGCTCCCGGCATGATCGAAACCGACGACCAGATTCTTGCAATAATGCTTGGCAAACCACTAAGGCAATAAAATGCATATAGCCGCAGCTGCCAGTCTTGGCGGAGAACTCGAATTCGCCGGTGACAAGTCGATTTCGCACCGGCTGGTACTGATATCGCTTTTGAACAAAGGACAGATCGAGATAACCAATCTGTCTCCCTGTGAAGATGTAAAGAGAAGCCTGCGTGCTGTCGAGCAGCTTGGCGTAACCGTCAGCTGGAAAAAGAGATCTGTATTGCTGCAGAATCCAGGTTCTCTGGCGCGACAGGGTCACTATCAAATCGACTGCGGCAACTCAGGCACAACCGCCCGGCTTCTCACCGGAATTCTTGCCGGGCAACCGGGGTTTTACCGTCTTATCGGCGACGAATCACTGAGCCGACGACCAATGCAGCGCATCATCGAACCGCTGAACGCTATGAATGCCAATATCAGCGCATGCGACAACCTACCCATTGAAATCGCTGGCAGCAGATCATTGCGTGCCGTAGACTTCAATAACCGAACCGGGTCGGCCCAGGTAAAATCGGCAGTAATTCTGGCAGCACTGCAGGCCTTCGGAGAAACCAGCATTTTTGAGCAACGCTCTGGCAGAGATCACACAGAGAGAATGCTAAGCCGGCTCAATATGCCCCTCAATGTTACCAGTGACGGCATAACAATAAAGGGGCCGGCTGAATTGACCGGCGATTACCATTTCGATGTGCCGGGCGATATCAGCAGTGCTGCGTTTTTTGCGGTAGCCGCCAGCATATTGCCCGACAGCCAGCTGATGCTGAAAAATGTTCTGCTGAACCATACCAGAACTGGCTTCATCAAGGTTCTGCAAAGAATGGGCGCTCGAATTGATACTCATGAGATTGCGGGCGCCTGGGAGCCACATGGGAACATCAGCATAAAAAGCGCCAGATTAAATGCCACCAGCATAGATGCCGATGAGGTGCCATCTTTGATCGATGAACTGCCGATACTAGCGGTTGCCATGGCTTTTGCGAATGGGACGTCACGGGTAACCGGAGCCGGCGAACTTCGCTACAAAGAGACCGACCGTATCCGCGACCTGATCAGCCAGCTTAAAACAGCTGGAGTCGACTGCCGTCAATTCGAAGATGGTTTTGAAATCACTGGCCCGACTGTAATCGACCGCGCAGTCTGCCTCGATTCATTCAACGATCATCGGCTTGCCATGAGCTTTGCAGTCATGGCACTTAACAGCAGTGAGGGAATCGATATTAAAAATACAGATTGTATCGATATTTCTTTTCCCGAATTTTTTGCCACCTTGTTCAAATGCTTGCGACTCAAGAACTGAGCAATCATCATTTTTTTCTTGCAACTTTCTTCGAGATGATGTACACTTCCGGCCATTAGTTGTCTGTTGTTTCTACAGATAACGATCAAAGGAGCCTTTTTCAAGTCTTGGATTCATCACACCAGACAGAACGTTGCGAAGTTGTTGCCATCGACGGTCCCGCCGGGGCAGGCAAAAGTACGGTAGCCAGAATGGTTGCCGAAAAACTTGGGTACAGTTACCTCGACACCGGCGCCATGTATCGCGCAATCACGCTTAAAGCGCTGCAGGAAAACGTTGAGTTTTCCAATACCAGCGAGCTTTATCGCTGTGCGAGCGAAAGTGGCCTTCGCTTCGAAGAGAAGAGCGGTAGCGCTTTTCCTTATGTCTATCTGCACAACCTTGATGTAACTCATGACATCCGCAAACCCGAAGTAGCACGCCATGTCTCTGAAGTCGCCGCCGATCAGGGCGTTCGCCAGTGCATGACCGATCTGCAGCGTCAGATTGGCCGTCATGGCAACTGGGTGGTCGATGGCCGCGACATCGGGTCGGTGGTTTTCCCAAAGGCTCGCGTAAAAATCTTTCTTACTGCGTCCATAGAAGAAAGAGCCCGCCGAAGATACGAGGAACTCAAGGCCAAAGGCTTTGACGCTGACCTCAAAACGCTTCAGCAGGAAATAGCCCGCCGCGACGAATACGATTCAAATCGTGAAATAGCGCCGCTTAAGCAGGCAAAAGACGCAATTATGCTGGATACTACCAGTCTGAACATCGAACAGGTGGTCGACCGGATTATCAATATCGTAACTAATACCCGGGACAAATTGATCCCAACGGAGGAACGTATGACCGAAGTCAACTCAAACACACACCAGGAACCGGCTGAAGAAACCATGGAAAGTCTTATGACCATGGAGGAAGCTCTTAGTGGCGAGTTCCGAACAATCTCCAGGGGAGCGATTGTTACCGGAACTGTGATCGAAAAGAACCAGTCCGGAATTTATGTCGATCTGGGCTACAAATCCGACGGCATCGTGCCGATCGAAGAATTTGACGGCGAAGAGAGCAAATACAACGTCGGCGACCAGATCAGAGTTTACGTCAAAAAAGTTGATGATGGCCACGGTCAGCTTATGCTTTCGTTCCGCCGCGCCAAAGAACTTGGCTCGTGGGATGAAATCGACGAAGCTTTTAAGAACAAAACCCCGATCGAAGCTACTGTAACCGAGCGCATCAAGGGCGGCTACAATGTTGATATCAAGGGCGTCAGAGCCTTTCTGCCGCAGAGTCAGCTTTCGCACGGCAAAAACGCCAAAGAAAGCATTGGCAAAACCTTTCCGATGCTGGTCACTGAATTTGACCGCCGCCGCAAAAACGTCGTGGTCTCTGAGCGCGCCATTCTCGACAAGGTTCGCGACAAGCGCAAAGGCGAACTGTTTGAAAAATTCAATGTCGACGACATGATCAAGGGCACTGTTTCAAGAATCGTTGAATACGGCGCATTTGTTGATCTCGGCGATGGCGTTGAAGGCCTGATTCACCGCAACGACCTGAGCTGGTCAGTTATTTCCAACCCGCGCGAAGTCGTTCAGCCCGGCGAAGAAATCGAAGCCAGAATTCTGAAGATGGATGTCGAAAAAGGCAAAATCAGCCTCGGCCTCAAACAGAAGAAGGATAACCCCTGGGAAACCGTTGACGGTCGCTATCAGGTTGGCAAAAAATATCATGGCCGCGTTAAGAACCTCATGGATTTTGGCGCCTTCGTTGAACTCGAAGAAGGTATTGAAGGCCTGGTTCACATTTCTGACCTGTCATGGGCACGCAATATCAAGCACCCGAGCGAAGTCGTCGCTTCCGGCGCCGAAATCGATATCGTTGTAAAAGAAATCGACAAGGAAAAGAAAAGAATTTCTCTTTCCTACAAAGAATGTCTGCCACATCCGTGGGATGAAGTTACTGCCAAGTTCAAAATCGGCGACGTGGTAACCGGCAAGGTTAACAACATGACCGACTTTGGCGCTTTCATCGAAATCCAGCAGGGCATCGAAGGCCTGTTGCATGTCTCCGACATGGACTGGGTCAAGAAGATCAACCACCCCAAAGAAGTTCTCGAGAAGGGCCAGGAAGTATCGGTTAAGATTCTTAACATCGATTCAGCCAACCACCGCCTCTCTCTCGGCCTGAAACAGACTACTACTGACCCCTGGGAAACTGTTGAAAACACTTATAAAGTGGGCGATCAGGTTACCGGCGTCGTTAAGAACATCGTTAACTATGGCGCATTCGTTCAGCTGGAAAGCGGCCTCGAAGGCCTGCTGCACGTTTCTGAATTCTCGTGGCAGAATGACGTTGAAAACCCAACCGAAGCTCTCAAGGTCGGCGATCAGGTTACCGTCATGGTTTACGAAATCGACAGAAACAAGCAGAAAATCGGCCTGTCACTGCGCCGCCTGCAGGATGATCCGTGGCGCGACATCGAGCGCAAGTTCTGCAAAGACAGCGTTCATCAGGGCAAAGTCAGCAACCTGCTGGAAAATGGCGTCGAAATCGAAGTAACTGCAGGCATGACCGGCTTCGTACATATTTCGCAGCTGGCCGCTCAGCGCGTTAACACACCATCAGAAGTTGTTAAGCAGGGCGACACCGTGACTTACAAAGTTCTCGAACTCGACCGCAAAAATCGCCGCCTCAAACTTTCTATCAAGGAAGCCAGCATGGACAGCGATACCAAGGAACTCAAGAAATACCAGGCCGAATCAGAAACCGGCTTCTCAGACACTATCGGCGACCTGCTCAAAGCACAGCTCGAGTCTTTTAAACAGAAGCTCGACAAGTAAGAGCATCAGCCCCGTCTGAAATTCATGCTTGACAACAGACGCTGCCCCAAAGTAAAAATGGGGCAGCGTTTTTTCTGTCGCAGAACTTTATGAGTCAGCGACGATTCAAATAAATTACTGGAGGCTGTATGGCTAAGAAAATAGGAATCAACGGATTTGGACGCATTGGACGCCTGGTTTTCCGCGCGGCTATGAACAACCCCGAAATTGAAGTAGTCGGCATCAACGACCTGATCGACGCCAACTACATGGCATATATGCTCAAATACGACTCAACCCACGGTCGCTTCACCGGCGACGTTAAAGTCGAAGATGGCAAACTCGTGGTCAACGGCAAAAAAATTCGCGTCACCAGCGAAAAAGACCCGGCAAACCTGAAATGGAACGAAGTCGGCGCTGAATTTGTCGTCGAATCAACCGGCCTTTTCCTGACCAAAGAAACCGCCAGCAAGCACATCGCGGCCGGCGCCAAAAAAGTTATCATGTCGGCCCCATCCAAAGACGACACCAAAATGTTCGTCATGGGCGTCAATCACGAATCTTACAAGGGTGAAGAAATCGTATCGAACGCTTCCTGCACCACCAACTGTCTGGCTCCGATCGCCAAAGTTCTCAACGACAATTTTGGCATCGTTGAAGGTCTGATGACCACAGTTCACGCCACTACAGCCACCCAGAAGACCGTTGACGGACCTTCTGCCAAAGACTGGCGCGGTGGACGCACTGCTTCTACCAACATCATTCCTTCATCTACCGGCGCTGCCAAAGCGGTCGGCAAGGTTATCCCCGCGCTCAACGGCAAACTGACCGGCATGGCTTTCCGCGTGCCAACCACTAACGTTTCAGTTGTTGACCTGACCTGCCGCCTCGAAAAACCGGCCAGCTATGATACAATCAAAAAAGTAATGAAAGCTGCATCTGAAGGCGCGATGAAAGGCATTCTCGGCTACACCGAAGACGCAGTTGTTTCAACTGATTTCCTCGGCGATTCACACTCAAGCATTTTCGATGCCGATGCCGGCATTTCTCTCAACGACAACTTCGTAAAGGTCGTTTCCTGGTATGACAACGAGTGGGGCTACAGCTGCCGCGTTCTCGACCTGCTGCTTTACATGGCAAGCA
>MFYY01000199.1:35989-38066 GCA_001787855.1 Candidatus Riflebacteria bacterium GWC2_50_8
GTGTTTCTTTTTTCCTGTATAATAGCAAACACATCCCCTTTTAATGGAGGAACTTAACATGTTCAGAACAATCAGAGACATCGCTCTTTCCGGCCGCAAAGTCCTGGTGCGCGTTGATTTTAACGTGCCGCTCGACGAGAACCGCAACATCACCGATGATACCCGCATCAGAATGGCATTGCCAACGCTCAATCACATTCTCGACAATGGTGGCAGACTGGTGATCATGAGCCATCTCGGCCGTCCCAAGGGCGCTGTTGAACCCAAATATTCGCTTAAACCACTCGTGGCACACCTCAGCAAACTGCTGGGCAAACCCGTTCAGTTCGCCGAAGACTGCATCGGTGACAAGGCGGCCAGTGTGGTAAACAGCCTCAAGAATGGCGAAGTAGCCATGCTTGAAAATCTGCGTTTCCATAAAGAAGAAGAAAAGAACGATCCGGCTTTTGCCAAAGCACTTGCCGCTCTCGGCGATATCTTCGTCAGCGACGCCTTCGGAACAGCGCATCGCGCGCATGCTTCGACTGCCGGCATCGCCGACACGCTTCCCGCCTATGCCGGCTTTTTGATGGAAAAAGAAATCAACTATCTCGGCAAGGTAACCACCTCACCTGATCGCCCGCTGGTCGCAATCATGGGCGGTGCCAAGGTCAGCGACAAGATTCTCGTCATTGAAAATCTTCTCGACAAGGTTGATGCGCTGCTGATCGGCGGCGGCATGGCCTTTACCTTTCTCAAAGCGCAGGGTTATAACATCGGTAAGTCGCTGTGCGAGCACGACAAGCTTGAACTCGCACTCTCTCTTATCGAGAAAGCCAAAAATTCTGGCCGCAAAATTCTGCTGCCAACCGACGTGGTCACTGCTGCAGAAATCAAAGAAGGCGTGCCAACCAAAACCCTTGATATCAGCAAGATTCCCGAGAACGAACTCGGCCTCGACATTGGTCCCAAAACAATCGAAGCGTTTGCTGCCGAGCTTAAAGGCGCGAAAACCGTTCTCTGGAACGGCCCGATGGGCGTGTTTGAGACAAAGCCTTTCGACAACGGCACCCGCAAGATCGCCGAACTGCTAACCAGCCTCCATGCAATCACCGTGGTCGGCGGCGGCGACTCAGTCGCAGCTATCGAGCAGATGGGCGCGGCTGACAAGGTTTCGCACGTTTCTACCGGTGGTGGCGCCTGCCTTGAATTTCTCGAAGGCAAGACCCTGCCCGGCATCGAAATATTCTCACGCAACATTAAAGAAATGGCTGAAGGAGCTAAAGTATGAGTCGCAGACCACTGATCGCCGCCAACTGGAAAATGCACAAGACCTGCCAGGAGGCCAGAACCTTCATGGCCGAACTTCTGCCTAAAATAGCCGATCTCAAGGATGTCGACGTCCTGGTATGCCCGCCGTATACCTTGATTTCGACAGTTGACCAGGGTAGAGAAGGCAGCAAGGTGCTGCTTGGCGCCCAGAACATGTATCATGAGAGCAAAGGCGCTTTTACCGGCGAAGTAGCTCCGCAGATGCTCAAGGATCTCAACTGCGAATTCGTCATTATTGGCCACTCTGAACGGCGCTGGGTTTTTGGCGAAACCGACGAAACGATCAACAAAAAGGTTCATGCCGCGTTTGCCAACGGCCTGATTCCGGTTCTCTGCGTCGGTGAAAAGCTCGAAGAGCGCGAAAAGTCAATGACCGACCAGGTCATTCTGAACCAGTTGGAAAAGAACCTGGCCGGCATATCTGAGGACTTCGTCAGCGGCATGGTTATAGCATATGAGCCGGTCTGGGCAATCGGAACCGGCAAAAACGCGACTACCAAAGACGCCAAAGAGGCTATTGCACTGATTCGCGAATTTATTCACAGCCAGTTCGGCCAGGCAGTTGCCGAAAAAACACGCATTCTTTATGGCGGTTCAGTAAAGCCCGAAAACGTCAAAACTTACATGGAGCAGGAAGGCATCGATGGCGCGCTGGTTGGCGGTGCCAGCCTTGAAGCTGATTCTTTTGCAAAACTGACCAGGTTCTGATCTTAACGGATTTACCAGAATAACCGCCTGTCAGTCTCGGCCCGTCTTGCGGCGTCGT
>MFYY01000199.1:38184-40402 GCA_001787855.1 Candidatus Riflebacteria bacterium GWC2_50_8
CGACAAGCTCGAAAGCCTTAAGAACAGAGCAACAGAGCAACTTGACCTAGCCCAGCAGGAACTCAACCGCATCGGTGAGGAAACCGCCAACGCGCTGGTCGATATGAATTTTTTTGCGCATGACTCTGATCAGCAGCAACGCCTGGCCGAGAAACTCAAAACCTCGCTCAATCTTGACTGGCTCGAAATTTTTCAGCAGGGGCAGGCCATTCTGCAGCCGCACAGCTCTTTTTCGCAGCCGACATTGACGCCCGGCCGGCTGCGACGCCTGACAAGTTCCGGACCATTCTCCTATCGCGGTTACCTGGTTACCGCCAGTCAGATAGGCGCGAGGGCCGACACCACTCTCTTTCTTGCGCGCAAGCCAGAGTTTAAAGACATTCCACTGCTCTGCATCTATGATCAGAGCGGTGTATTGTATACCGATCGCTACCTGCCGGAACCTGAACTACTACAAAAACTCAGGCTTGACAGGGTTACCGATCAGGTCCTGATTGACAATGAAGTATTCAGAATCCGTGCGTTTCAGCTGCCAGACACACTTGATGGGCTGGTGACAGGCTATGCCGCCCAGCGTGCAACGATTACCCGCGCCGATATCGATCAGCTCATGCTGCGTCTGGCGGTTCTCGAAGTCGTTGGCCTGCTTATTCTCGGCTATTTTCTTGGTCGAAGAATGCTGTCGCCACTCAATGCCCTGCGCCATGGCATCGAGCAGGTTGCAGCCGGGCACTGGAAAGAAATTCCGCTCAACGAGGTGCCGATGAAGAGCAGCGGCGACGAAATCGAAACTGTCGCCCACAGCTTTAACCACATGGTGCGCGAATTAAGCCTGGCCCAGAGCCGGCTTATCGAAGTACAGAAAGAACTGGCAACCAAAGAAAAAATGGCCGCACTCGGCCGCTTTTCTGCCGGAATCGCGCATGAAATTAACAATCCGCTCGGCACAATACTGGTAACCGCTGGCATGTTGAAAGAAGCCTCAACAAAGGATAAAAGAATTCTTCCTGAAGAATTCGACGAGATAATCGAAGAAGTCAAACGTTGCCGCGACATCATCAGCACTCTCAGAACTTACACGAGCAGGACACAACCCAGTCTGACCCGCATGCGCTTCAGCGATTTTTTCGAGCAGATTGCTCAGCAGATGCGCTCGGTCGCCGAATTTAGCGACAACGAGCTGGCATTTTCCTCCAGCGTGAGCGATGGCGATCTGCTGGTCGACCTTAAAGCCATGCACCAGGTCTTTCACAATCTGATCAGAAATGCCTGCGAAGCGATGAATGGCAGAGAAGTGAGACGCGTCGACATTATCGCCGGGCTTGAAACAGACCATTTTACGTTGCGCTTTCAGGATACCGGCCCAGGCTTTCAGTGCCTCCCGGAGCACATTTTCGAACCTCTGTTCACCACCAAGGCTCAGGGAACGGGCCTTGGCCTGGTGATATGCCAGGCGATCATTGATGGTCACCATGGCCGCATCGAAGCCGGCAGAATAGACAACAGCATTACCGAATTCTGTATCAGATTGCCCATAGCTCGACCAGACAGTGAAAAATCAGGAGAAGATCACCGATGAAAAGCCGCATAGTTATAATAGACGACGAATTAAAGCTGTTAAAGGCACTCAAAAAAGCGCTTGAACTCGAAGATTTCGAGGTATTTGATTTTTCTGAACCCGGCGCCGGATTTGAATTTATCTGCCGGCGCGATGTCGATCTCGTTATCTCTGATATCCGCATGAACGGCATGTCTGGAATCGAACTGCTTGGCAAGATCAAGCAGCGCAAGCCCGACCTCAGTTGCATTCTGATGACGGCTTTTTCATCGGTAGATACCGCGGTAACAGCTGTAAAACTTGGCGCAAGCGACTACCTGCTCAAACCTTTCGAGCTGGCTGACTTTAAGAACGCAGTGTTTCAGGTGCTTAAAAACAGGTCGCGGACAACTCAGAGCGCCGGAGACAAAGAACTGATCGGCAATTCAGATGTAATGCGCCAGGTACATAAAATTGTCGACAGCATTTCTGATACCTCAAGCACTGTTCTGATCTACGGAGAAAGCGGAACGGGCAAGGAACTGATTGCTCGATCGATTCATAATAGTTCGCGGCGCAAAGACAAACCTTTTATCGCGGTCAACTGCAGCGCCATACCGGAACAGCTTTTTGAGAGCGAAATGTTTGGCCACAAAAAGGGCAGCTTTACCAATGCTTACA
>MFYY01000200.1:0-13797 GCA_001787855.1 Candidatus Riflebacteria bacterium GWC2_50_8
GTTGGCTCGCCAAATTCTTTCAGGCCCCTGATTGCAAAAGCAATGCTCAGCATGCCGAATGACTTTGAATAAAGCAAAACCAATGGAAAAATCGTGAAAAACACGAAAGTCATCGTAACAAAGGGTTTCTTGGTGCCGCGATCAGCCAGCCAGGCCACCGGGATATATATTAATAAGGCAGTCACCATCTCAATTGTTGATAAAATGCCGAATTCAATGCCTGAAATCCTGTTAACATTCATGCACCAGAGAACTACGAAAGGGTAAGGAATCTGCTCGCAGAAACGTACAAGTATATCTGCGATCAGAAGCTTTTTTAATTCCGGGCTGAGCAAAGGCTTGTGCGACTCGCATTCTTCAATTTCTGCCGATGATTTCTTTTCCGGCTCATGGATCATGCTTTTCTGGAAAACCATTGAAACCAGTGCCATTATCAGGGCGACAATAAAAGCATAGCGAACGCCGGTTATTTCGCCGTACACAGTTATCAGATAGCCGCCAATTACCGGCCCAAGGGCCATGGGAATTCGCCGAATCAGGGAATGAACTGAAACGCCCATAGTTCTCTTGTTCTTTGGCAATACTTCTGAAATCAGCCCCATGGTGGCTGGCAAAGAAAGTGAGGTCCAGCTTATGAACAGCACTGAGCCAAGCATAACCGCCCAGATACTGGGAATCAGAATTACCAGCAGATAGCCGGCAACCGCCACAAGATTAAAGATCATCAGTGATTTCTTCGTGCCGTAGCGCTCAGCAAGCCAGCCACCCGGAAATGAATACAGCGCCGAAAGCAGATTGTCGAGCGAATTCAGCAGGCCGACCATGTAGGCGCCGCCACCAAGTGCAACCAGGTAGATCGGCAGAAATCTTTCCGCCATTTTTTCGCCGAGACCGATAAGAATGCACATTCCCAGAACGCCGACAACGCTCTTTTTCAGACCGAAAAAGTCTACAAATCTTTGCAATTTCGAATCCTGGCAAGGTATTTCAGCATTCATAGCCAAACTCCAGACCGATGCCGTCATGGGCAAATCGCGCATCCAGACCAATTTAATGGGCGAGACAAAGCAACAAAACCTGATTATCGCTGTCGGATAGTTTAATACAATTGCCCGTTAATGGAAACTGGCTGTGCAAAAAGTCAGCCGCGGTTGGTGATGCCGAAGGGAATGTGGACCGACGGAATGTTCTTGCCGGATGATGATTTGAGATGCGCCATCTGGTCGTCGAAGAAAATATGCGGGTGCATCACTTCGAGGATGCGCCTTTTTTCTATGCCGCCGAGAAAAAATGCTTCGTCGACAAAGATCTTCCATTTGCGCAAAGTGTTGATCGCGCGCTCGTGTGCCGGGGCACTGCGTGCGGTGACGATTGAAATGCGCAGAAATCTTTTGTAATCTTTATTGCGGCGTTCCTGCAGGCGGTCGAACTTTTGCACCACCGACAAATGCCTGAACAGCTTGAACAGAGGGCCCGGGTCCATCGGCAACGCCGCATTCTGCGCCTCAGATTCGTGAAAACGATCAATATTGCTGCTCTGAAAAACCTTTTCGGCCTCATCGTCGACGATGACACCGTCAAAGTCGAAAGCAATTCTGAGCTCATTGTCGTCAGGGTCATCTTCGAGCGGGCTGCCAAGCACTGTTCCGGCCGGGAACCCGGCATTAATAGCCTCTTTAACATCGGCAGCATTGGCAGACAAAAACAAGGCCGCATTAAAAGCCGGAATATACTTGATCGGCGACTTGCCGTTCAAAAAGCCGGCGCGGATAATTTCGAGACCATAATGCTGTATTGAGTTGAATACACGCAGCCCGGTGTCTGGATCGTTTTTTGACAGCAGCACCACTTCAATCGGCTGGCGACCGGTAAAGCGCTTGTTAATATTCAACAGACGCCTGACAAACGGAAAAGCCACACCCTGCTTCAGCGCGACATTCTGCTTCTGCCGCTGATAGCGGTGGTAGGCATCGCAGCCCTTCTCTTTAAAGACACGGTCTGACTCGCTCAGATCAAAAAGAGCGCTCGAAGCAACGGCTATAACCAGCTTATCCTTGATTTCAAATGGCATGTTTCTTTCCGGGTAACGCAGATTTCTGCCAGTTCAGGCAGCAGCCAGAATATCGGCACAACCCCATTCAGGATTAACTAAAAATGCGAATTACACGCGTGCATTAAAACTCGACAGGATATTCGCCGTGTTCAATCTTATCTGCAATTACTCGCAGTGCAAGAGCCTTGGCAAGGGAAATGGCTTCATTACGGGTTTTCAGCTATCCAGCGGCCATCATCTTCCCGCTCTACTTCAAGATAAAAAATCATATTGCTGATCACGGCGAAGCTACCTCCCAAAGCGGCTTAAAACACGGTAAATCGCATTGGCGCCGAACTCGAGCGCCGCGACTGGAACTCGCTCGTCGGCAGCATGTATGGTTCTGGTGAAATCGAAGCCTTCCGGAAGTGGCGTCGGCAAAAATCCGTAGGTCTGAATGCCAAGGCGCGAGAAAAACCTTCCATCAGTGACTCCGCTCAGCAAAAGAGGAATCGGCACACAGCCGGGATCTGCTTCCTGCAATATACCGGTCAGCTCTGGAAACAGCCCCATATCCGGCACACCGGGCCCGGCACAATAATGCTTCAGCTCAAGCTCGACATCATTGCCGACAATGCCGCGCAGTTCCCGCAGCATATCTTCAGGATGGTAGCCGGGCAATAACCGCCCATCAAGCCCGACCGATACCTCTGCTGGAATTACATTAACCCGTTCGCTCCCCTGCAGAACCGTTGGGCTCACAGTGTTGTGCAGCAGAGAGTCAAACAGACGCCCACGTTCACCCATAAGGTCAAGCAATCTGTCGGTCAGCAGCGGGACCTTGAGCAGGCCTGTCAGCAATCCGCTTATTCCGGCAGTTGTCGCTGCGACCCGACTGATCATCTCGCGGGCCACCGGAGTTATGTGGACAGGCAGCCTGTGTCTGTCGAGCTGCTGCAAAAACTTTGCCAGTTTCGCCATGGCACCGCCACGAACCGGCATTGAGCCATGCCCACCGGTTCCACGCACCGTCGCTTTAAGCCAGCACATCTGCTTCTCTGCGACCTGAACTGGATAGAAGGTTTTATTGCCGATTGAAAACGTAAAGCCCCCGAACTCGCCGATAGCGTAACGAACGCCCTTGAACTGTTCAGGGTGCTCTTCAACCAGGAATTTCGCGCCAAATTCGCCGCCAGCCTCCTCATCGCAGACCGCCGCCAGAATGACATCACCCGGCAGAGGCAGGCCACTGGTCTTTGCCCGCAGAAAAGCGGCAAGCATCATGGCAACGCCACCCTTCATGTCGAGGGCGCCGCGGCCCCACAGAAAACCGTCCACTATTTCCCCTGCGAATGGAGGGTGCTGCCAGTGCTGATTTGCCGTGGTAATCACATCGACATGACCATAGAGCAACAAAGGCGGAGCGCTCCCCTGCCCCGGCAGACGCGCGATCAGGTTTGGACGCTCAGGTGTTCTGGCCAGCAGTTTTGTCGATATCCCGGCATCGCGCAAAAGCTCGTTGATAAAGGCGATGCACGCCGACTCGTTTCCGGGCGGGTTGGTGGTATCGAACTGAATGAGCCTCTGCAACAGTTCCACTGGCCGATGATAGATATCCATTACCGGTTGTCCTTCGTCATGTTTTCTTAATTTTACGCGATCAGAGAAAATAAAGCACCATCCTTGCGCAAGCCTGTCAGTTCAAGCTGTTGCGAAATTCTCAGAGCTGAATTTTCAATAAGACGCGATCAGGCTGCGCCTTGAGCTTGCACAAAGAGGCTGAATTGTCTTACGCTGTAACTGCAATATTGATTATCCGACTAAATTAAATGGCAAATGGTGACAAATGGGCTGTATCCTACATTTTTTTCTACTGGTGACCTTCTTTTCTGTAAGCGAAGTCTATCTTCTGCTGCTTGTAGCACAGCATACCAGCCTTCTGTTCACGATGGCATGCTGCGTTTTCACCGGCATAGCCGGAGGTTATTTAGTCAGGCAGCAGGGTTTGGCAACTCTTGCCAGAATCAAACAGACGCTGGAAAGTGGCGTATTGCCGGCTGACGAGGCCATAGAAGCCATGCTGCTGCTGATTGTTGGCGTGCTGCTGTGCGTGCCTGGCTTCATAACTGACACCTTAGGATTTCTGATAATAATCCCGGGCATCCGGAGCATGGTCGCAAAGCATCTGGTAAAACGCTTCAAGGCAGAAATCGACTCAGGACGATTCAAGGTATATACGGCCGGCACTACGCCGGAAAACAATAAAAAAAGCGATTCTTCAGAGCAGAGACGACCTGCCGAAAACGAAATTGAGAACGCGACCATAATCGAAAAAAGTGACGACGATAGTGAAAGGCACTGAACAGAAACAAAGATGATAAATAGAGCGAAGGGCCTGGCAGAGACAACCGACCGCGCGGCAATAAAATCTATTGCTGGCCGTTGCGGGTCTGAAGGTCTTCCCAGCGCTGCAGGTCGGTCATCAGCTCTTCTTCGAGCTGGTTAAGACGCGCCGCTAGATCGGCGGCACCAGAACCGGTTTTGTAAAAATCCGGGTCAGAAAGCTTCTGTTCAATCTGGCTGATTTCCAGCTCTTTCTGCTCAATCAGACCAGGCAGTTGCTGCAGCTCCTGTTTTTCTTTAAAGCTCATTTTAGCGGGCTTTGTGCCAGATTCGGCGGCGGTTTTCGCCAGACGCTCTGCCTTGGCTGCTTCAGCCTTTCTGCGAGCATCGTCTTCCTGTAGTTTACGCTCGTTCAGCCATTCGTCATAACCGCCGACAATCTCGCGCACTTCGCCATTCTCGGCAAACACTATGGTGCTCGACGCGACATTATTCAAAAACGTGCGGTCATGGCAGATCAGCAGAACTCGACATCAAGATCATTGGTCGGTTCATCGAGAACCAGCAGATTCGCTGGCCGCGAGAACAGGCGGGCCAGCAGCACACGGTTACGTTCACCGCCTGAGAGCACACTCACTTTTGTCTTGGCGCGCTCTGGCGTAAAAAGAAAATTCTGCAGGTAAGTTATAATATGCACACTGCGGCCATCGACTTCGACGACATCGCCAGTCGGCAGAACGTTTTCCCAGACAGTTTTGTTCTCATCGAGCTGCTCACGCATCTGGTCGTAATAGAGTATCTCCAGATTGGTGCCATATTCGACTTCGCCGGCATGTGGTTTCAGCTGCCCAAGCAGCAACTTTACCAGGGTCGTCTTGCCACAGCCATTTGCGCCTATTATACCAATTTTGTCGCCACGCGAAATTTTGAGCGAAAAATCCCTGATAATATCTCTGGGTGGGTAAGAAAACACCAGATTGCGCGCTTCAATTACATCTTTGCCAGAGTTCTGTGCCACGCTGATCTGCATTGACACCTTGCCAACATGCTGGCGGCGCTGGCGACGTTCTTCGCGCAGCTTTTTGAGAGAGCGCACACGGCCCTCGTTGCGCGTTCGGCGGGCCTTTATGCCTTTGCGGATCCAGACTTCTTCCTGTGCCAGCTTTTTGTCGAAGCGTTCCCAGTCTTTTGCTTCAGCAGCCAGCATCTCTTCCTTGCGGCGCAGAAAAGTGTCGTAATCGCATGACCAGTCATAAAGATGCCCGCGATCAAGCTCGATGATGCGGCTGGCCAGGCGACGCAGCAGCATGCGATCGTGGGTAACAAACAAAATGGTGATTCCCAGACGCTGCAGAAATTCTTCGAGCCAGGCGATAGTATTGATATCTAGATGGTTGGTCGGCTCGTCAAGCAGCAGAACATCAGGTCTGGAAACCAGCGCTGTTGCCAGAATAACACGGCGTTTCTGACCGCCGGAAAGATTTTCGTATTGCCAGTCGCTTTCGATGCCGAGCCGCGAAGTTACCCGGCCGATTTCGTCAAGGCAGTTCCAGGCATTCGCCTCTTCGATCTGATGGCGCAGGCGTTCGAGCAACGTCGTTTCAGTCTGGTCGCCACTGTTATAAGATTTCTCAAGCGCATGATAGCGCACAAGCAGTTCGCCGCTGGCGCCAAGACCGGCAGCGATAATCGAGAATACGCTTCCTGAAAGGTTGTCGGGAATCTTCTGCGCAAAATGCGATATGCGAACGCCCTGCGAAACTTGCACCACTCCGCTGTCTGGAGCCTGCTCGCCAGCGATGGTGCGCATGAGGCTGGTTTTGCCGGCGCCGTTGCGGCCGAGCAGACAGATATTCTGGTTCTTTTCGATCTGCAGATTGAGGTTCTCAAGCAGCGGTGCGCCGCCAAACGAAAGACTTACATTCTGCAATGACACAAGAGCCATTTTTTACATTCTCCCGAATTCAAGCATTTTGCGAGTCAACAGCATACCGCAAAAAGCCGCGAAAAGCCACCTGCTACTCTGGCAAGGAATTTTATCAGCTGATTTTTCGGTATACTTCTTATGCCGAGCTCTCGCCAGAATCAGATGCGAGCACGATTACGAGAACGGGCACAACTAAGATGAAACAATAGCGGCGTAAATGACTGAAGCCCGCTTGCGCGGGCTTCAGTTGCACTTTAAGGAGAATCTGGTTCAACAACGAGGATTCAAGAGAGAGATAATTCAGTAGATAAAGAGAGAATTTTCAGTTTAACTGATATTGAACGGTGATCTTTACCCAGGTTTCACGCGATTCGCCGTTGGCGAGAACCGGAGTGAATACCCAGCGGCGCAGCGCCTGCGCGCCGTTGATTGCCAGCTTGGGGTCAATCGTTGAACTCATGGTCACAACGTCGCCGACAGTGCCGCTTTTCTGAATCAGCACGCGGTAGACGGCGCTTCCATGCACACCGCTCTTGCGGGCCCAGGTCGGGTATTCAGGCATTACACGAGTCAGAATAGCCGGCGGGCTGAAGCGTTCGCCACTGCCGCCAAACGACTCGATTGAGCCTATTTCAAACACACCGGCGCCATCAGGAGTTTTCTGATCTTCGACACCGGTAGGAGCCGGCATGAAATCTTCGGGGCTGGCGCTGGTTCTGTTTTCGAACAGAGAAGAATCGGGCATCAGCGCAGTCGGCTGCGAAGTCATCATCGGCCCGGCCAGATTGGGGTCGAGGTCACTGGCGCTGCTCTTTTCGAGGCTGAACTGACTGATCGTTTCAAAAGTTGGGCTGCTGTGGGTCGGACGAACCGGCGCATTGCTGACCGCAGCTTCCTGAACAACCGAAGGCTTGGTAACTTCAACCGGAGTATCTGCAACGATCGGGCTTTCATTGAGCACTGGCGCTTCGACAGCAGCCTGCTCAACCTTGGCCGCTACTGGCTGGGGTTTGGCTTCAACTGGAGCCGGTTTAGCCGCGGACTTGACCTTGGCTTCCTTCTTAACCGGCTGCTTTTTAGCAGCAGGGGTTACTTTTTTCTGGGTGCCGGCGGCCTTTTTGGCGCCAATTTCCTTTTTCTGTTCAATGCCCGAACCAATGCGTGGCCTGGCGACTGGGGCAATGAGCTTTACTGGCACAATCTGCTTCTTTAGCGGCATCGAGACATGCCGCCAGTAGAAGAAGGCTGAAAGCGCCAGCAGTAAAGCGAGGTGAATCATGATGGAAAGCTGGAATTCTTCCATCCCTTCGACTTTTTCAGATTTTGCCAGTGTTATTAGTTTCATTTGCTTTCGGGTCTGGTTGCGAGACCGATGTTAACGGCGCCATTGCTCCTGATCTGGTCGAGAACGTGAATGATGCGTCCATAATTGGCATCTTTGTCGGCTTCGACCATTACAGGGCGGTCAGGTGAATTGGTTACCCAGGTCTTGATCGCTGAGGTCAGTTCTGTCATTTCAACCGGCTTGCCGGCCACATAAGTCCTGCCGTTCTTGGCAATCTGCACTGTCATGTTTTCGGTTTCCATGGTGGTGGCGTTGGCCGCTTTGGGCACGTCGACCGGCAGCTTTTCCTGATTGCGGGCGAATGAGGCGGTAATCATGAAGAAGAACACCAGCATCAGCATTACGTCAATCAGGTTGGTGACTGCAATCTGAGGTTTCTGTTTACGTTTTTCAGGCAACAGCTTTTTCACAGCTGACCTCCATGGTGGTTACCTGGTTGGCGAGATCGAGCGAATACATTTCGACCTGTTCAATGAATTCGAAGCTTTTCGCTTCGCACCAGTTGTGTGCTATCAGAGCCGGAATACCAACCATCAGACCAGC
Organism: Candidatus Riflebacteria bacterium GWC2_50_8; assembly: GCA_001787855.1. Lineage (GTDB taxonomy): Bacteria > Muiribacteriota > Ozemobacteria > Ozemobacterales > Ozemobacteraceae > Rifleibacterium. Next base: position 8,191 of record MFYY01000200.1, read on the forward strand.
TGCGGTTGTGTAGAGTGCTTCAGAAATGCCGCCAGCAAGAGCAGTCGGGTCACCGATGCCGACAGTGGAGATAACAGCGAATGAAGAGATCATGCCGGTTACCGTGCCGGTAAGCCCAAGCAGCGGGGTAACGCTGGCGATGGTAGCAAGCTTGCCAATGTGTTTTTCATACTTTTTGACCTGCACCATGGCTTCCTGGCGCATGACGTCGAGCAGGTGTTCCTTGCTGAGATCGAGATGGTCGATTCCGGCAGCGATAACATTGGCGAGAGGAGTGTTCTCAGCACGGCACAGCTTCATGGCATCAAAAAAGTTGCGGCTGATAAATGCGCCTTTGACTTTCTTCATGAAAACAGCGCCATTGTTCGGGTTGCGGTTATAGAAACGCAGGCGCTCGATAACTATCGCCAGGGCGATCACCGAACAAATCACGATCGGAATCATTACCGGGCCGCCACTTACAAACATGTCTACCAGGAATATCTTTTGCATTTTTTACTGCCTCCTAGAAATGCGCTTCGAGTCCGGCAAGAGTAACTCTGCCTTCTTCGGGAACATCGTAACGAATCTGACTTGCTTCATCATAAAGGTCTTTGATTTTCAGATAAGTGCTGAACCGCTCACTGAGCTTGTAGCGAACAGCCAGATCAGAGCGACTGTAATCGTCAGCGCTGAAAGTAGCGGTCGGCGTATGAGCCAGGCGATCGAATTCCGCCCTTCGCGTAAAATCAACCATGAACTTACCTTCGGTATAATTGAACCCGACATCCAGCAGACGTTTAGGCTCATAGGAAAGGCGCTGCCCGGTCACGTTGTTTTCGGTTGTCTGAGCGGTGCCCTTGAGAGAGATGCGGAAATTGTCTTCGATTTTGAAAGAGCCGCGCAGGCTTACACCAGACCGCTTTGCCTCGTTAACGAAGTTGAGCTGCGATTCAAGCATGCGTTTGCCGGGATTGTGAAAGTCGAGATACTCTATAGCATCTTCTTCGGTCTGGCTGAAAAGATCGACGCCGAGGGTGTCACCTTTGTTTGTGCGGTAATTGAGCGAACCAGTGGTAGTCTTAAGGTGCGACGCCATGATATCGGAAGCGGCCACGTAGCGACTGGGCATGAAGATCTTTTCAAGACTGTCGTTGCCGAGATCTACATCATAGGCCAGCAGCAGCTGCCATGGCTTACTGAAGCGATAGTCAAGGCTTGCATAAGGTGCAATCTCGTCTTTGGACATCAGACTCATGCGCTTCAGACCAAAGTTTGCTGTTGCTTTGGCTGATGCTTCGTAAACTCCACCAAGATCCAGAACGGTTTTGGTAAAGTCTCTATCGCTGCCGGCTGTTACGGTGAACTTGTCTTTCTTGAGGTCGAGCGCTGCACGGCCCTTGAATTTGTCGGTCAGTTTTTTGAGATAACTGGCGCCGGCAGAAATCGAGAAAGTTGTCTGCTCTTCTGAAAAGCTGACTGCAGGGTTTCTGATATCACGTGACATTGAGTCGATATCGACATTGCCTTTGAAGAACGAGCCATCTTCAAGTGTCGAATTGCCGGTAACGTTGATGCGGCTTACATTATTTTCTATGCCGGCATCGGGACTCGGAATAGTCGTCAGGCCACGCTGAGCGTATTCTTCAACTGAGTATTCACCGCCGGCGGTCATCGAATAACTGCCTTCGCCGGTTGAAGAGACATTGGCTTCGAGACCGGTTTTGCTGGTATCAACTGATGACCTGAAGCCATCGCGGCTTTCGCGCCTGATCGTGACATCGCCGATGTAGCCTTCTTTGCTGCCGCGGCCATTTACGATGATTTCGTTAGAACCACGGGTGCCGATACCTGCTGCAACTGAGAGTTCATCCTTGTTTTCGCGATGAAAATTGTTGAGCAGCTGTTTTTCGGTCATCGGTCTAAATTCAAGTGGACCGACGTCTGGCACCAGTTCGGGCATCGGCGCACTGCGTTCGCCCATTTCAAAGGTGATCTGCTGACGTGCCGGATCGATCTTTTCAGTCTGCGCGTCTTTTCCGACAACCTGAACCTTGCCCATGTCGAATGTGTCTGCGGCGTGCAGCTGGGTGCTCAGCCCCAGAACCATTGCGAGAGTAATTAATTTTCGGGTTTGCATCTTTTTGCCTCCGCCATCTTTATCTTCAATAATTATCGGCAGAATGACCTGAAAATTTAATTGTTCCGTAACATGGTTTAAAAGCGAGATTTCAGACAACAATCAAGCCACCGGCATGACTGTTACTCAGGCAAAAGGAATTCTAAAATTGAAAATCACGAGCAAAGACAGCTCGTTAAGCAAGGTTTGAAAAGAAGCTTGCCGGGCGCTTTAAATCTTCTTGAGAGCGGTTTCGGCTTCCTGGCGCAGTTCGGGAGACGGGTTTATCTTGAGCAGTTCTTCATACATCATGCGTGATTTGTTGATATTGTTGAGCTTTTCATAGGCGCGCGCCGCCTCTGCGTATGCCTGACCGATGAATTCACTGCCCGGGTAAAGCACCGGCACTTTGAGGACTTCGAGAATGCCATTCTCGATATCGCCCGATGCAATGAGGCTCTTGCCAAACCACAGGCGCGACTCAGGGATGGCCGCGTCGGTTGCCGGGTAATCCTTGAGAATAGCGGTAAAGGTTTCGAGCGCACCCTTATAATCTTTGGTCTGATAAAGCGAGATGCCGACCGCGCGGCGGGCACGTGAAGCCAGCGGATGCACAGCGTCTTCGGCAATTATTGCCTTGTAATGCTGTATTGCCAGCGGGTAGTTCTCAAGGCTGCGCGCGATTTCGCCAATATGAAAGCGGGCTTCCTGACGAAAGTAACCTTTGGCATTCATCAGCTGGGAAAATGCCGCGAGAGCCTGCGCCTGATCCTTGAGCTCGAGCCAGCTAAGCCCGATCTTGAAAATCGCATCTTCTTTAAGCTTGCCGTCAGGGTATTTACTGAGATAATCCTGAAAGCGAACAATAGCGTCATTGAGGCGCCCGGCTTTCATCAGCACTTCGCCGGCGCGAAATGTTGCCTGAGGTGCGAGTTCGTTCTTTGTCGCAGCGATTGCTTCAAATGCGGTCAGCGCGTCGGCATGACTTTCCTGCATATAAGCAAGCTCGCCAAGCTGATAGAGTGCGTCATAACGAGCCTTACCCTTTGGAAAAACCTTGATAACCTTATTAAAAAAGTCGCCGGCCAGCTTGATGTTGCCGAGATTGAACCAGCATTCGCCAATGCGATAAATCGCTTTTTCGCGAAGATCTGGGTCGGTTTTTTCAGAACTGACCTTTTCGAAAAATTCTATTGCTTCTTTAAAACGGCTGAGCGCGATATTGACCAGGCCGCTCTGATAGTTTGCCTCGTCGGTTTTAGCGTGTTTCGGGTATTTTTTTATAAATTCGGCAAATGCACTCAGACTTTTCTCAAATTCGCCGATGCGCGACAGCGCGAGCGCCTTGATAAAAGAAAGATCGGGTTTGTCTTTTTCAGAGAGCGCGCCGAGCCCCTTGTCTATGGCTGAAATTGCTTGTTCATACTGGTGCATGTTCATCAGCAGGTCAACCAGGTTTTTTACCGATTCAGCGCGTACTATTGAAGATTTGTTGGCGGCCTGTTTTTCAAAAAGCGGCACTGCCTTGTCAGGCTCACCAAGCTTGATATGACTCCAGGCAAGAGAGTAAGCTGATTTCTGGCCAAGCTGGCTGTCGGGGCCAAGTGCGATAGTTTTTGCATACTCGCTGGCCGCTTCCTTGAAATTCTTAAGACGGAAATGCGCCTCGGCAATGTAAAACTGCAACGGCTGCTTTTTGTCTTCGGGGCAGATTTCGAGAGCTTTGGCAAAATGTTCGAGCGCCTGGCGATGTATGCTCTGGTTGAACTTGCCGATGCCCGCCTGCAGATGGCATTCAAAACGCTGCGTATCAGTCAGCGTGGTTTCCTTGAGCAATTCTTCGTAGACCAGTATGGTCTGCTCGGTATCCATGTTGTAGCGCACCATAAGAAATCCGCGCTTGAGGTTGGCATCGACCCAGAGTGGCCGGTCACTGCGGCTGACCATGCCAAACGCTTCGGTCGCAGACTTCGGATTATTATCATTGGTGTGTGCCCAGCCAAGACCGTAGGCAGCGCGATCGCGAAAGATACTGAGCGGGTAGTCCTTGATCAGCTTGCCGTAAAGGCCCGCTGCTTTAACATTGTTTTTCTGGCGGTATTCGCATTCTGCCAGCCAGAACAGCGCGCCATCGCTCTGCGAAAATGACGCAGGTTCAGAAAGCAATCGCGTCAGCACTTTGCCGGCCTCTTCGTAAAGATGGCGCTGAATGAGGCCCAGAGCATAGCGATATTGTTCGGTCTGTTCCGGGGAATCGGCAAAAGTTGCGGAACCCAGAGCAATACTGAGCAATATCACGGCTACAAGCAGCGTAATGCTTGCGCTGGTCTTTTTACAGAGCTGGTTTCTAATGTTGTTAGTGTTCAAGAATCTTCTCCATCAGCTATGATAAGCAGAATAGTATTATAAGCCTGTTATGGCAGGGCTGCGCAGGCAGGCACATGCTGCGGCTGACTTTGCCGCAAACAGTCAGCAACTACGATCAGACAATTACTTATGCTGTCTTGAGGTCGGCAACAGTGCTGGTCAATTTGCGCCATGTTCTGAAGCTATGCCGGCTAATCAGACAATCAGCTTTCTGGCTTATCGTCTGAATCTGAAGACTGCCTTTTGACTTCTTTCTGGGCATCTTTGAACTCTCTTATACCTCTGCCCAGTGCTTTTCCGATTTCGGGCAGCTTGCCGGGGCCAAAAAGTATAAGAATAATAACCAGAATGACGATCAGTTCAGTGAAGCCAATACCCATTGTCTTGCCTCCGGTGCATAAAGCTCAGGCCTGATTCTAGCATTTAACGAGCTTTCCTTCAAGCCGCTAAATTTATTAGAGACAATCCCACTCTGTTCAAGCTTTCGCGAGCATTTTACGCAGCTGTCAAATTATTGTATTTAAGAATGGCTGAGCATATACTGTCAGAAATAGAGAAAATATGACGACCGGAAACTTGAGAATCGAGGTAGCAAATGAACTGGTTGCTGGAAAACATGGAAGGTATTGCTTTTGTCTTTTTTGCATGCGCAGTGTTTGGCGGAATAAGCGCGCTGTTTTACTTTGAGAAAAAGCGCAGCAACGCGATAAAAGCAATGGCATCTAAAATGGGTTTCAACCATATTAAGCGTGACGAAAGCTTTATTGACAGCCACAAGAACCTTGAAATGTTCAACGAAGGCGAGGCGCATCGCCTCGAGAATATTCTTGAAGGTACTCGAAACGGCGTAAAAGTTGTTATGGGCGAATACGACGTCAGATTTGGCAGACAGGGGCATGGGATACACCGACCGAAAACTATCTGCGCAATAGTTGATCCGGCACTGTCACTGCCACATTTTTCCCTGCGCCGCCAGCAGAAAATAGCAGACAAAATTGGCGCAGCGCTGGGCGGGCAGGATATAAACTTCAACGAAGACAAAAAGTTCTCAGAAGCCTTTGTTCTTCAGGGCAACAAAGCTGACGAAACCCGCAGTTTCTTCGACGCAGACGTTCGTAAGGCATTTATGAAATTTGCCAGCT
>MFYY01000200.1:13812-18432 GCA_001787855.1 Candidatus Riflebacteria bacterium GWC2_50_8
CGACACACTGGTCATTCACCGCAACCTTATCATTGAGCCAGAACTGTGGTCGCCTCTCTTAAGAGATTCCTTCAGCCTTTATGAAGCGTTAAAAAAGAAGCAGAGCGCCCCAGCCCAGGAACAAAGCCAGCAATAAAACGCGCCCGTTCCAGCCATGAGCCTGCGCTGGCTATTGGCGGCCCAGGCTCGAGAACACAGGATTTTAAGATATTGAACCAGACGATTGATTCAAAAGCCACCAGATGTTAGCTCCGAAAAGTCTTTATGCGGCGTTCGACACTTATCCCGCTCCCAAAGGCGCGGCTGTGCACATCCGCGAGTTCGCGCAGACGCTGTTCGTGCAAACTGGCAGCGGTCTGCTGCTGGTGCTCGGCGACGAGGCGCTGCCATCATGGCAGATCGAAGGCAGCATGCAGATCAGACGCCTGGCCTCAAATGAACCGAATTACCTGAAAAGAGCCATGCAGTTCGGCGAATTTGTTTACGCTCATGCCGAGATGCTGCGCAATGACTTGCAGATCGCTCATTTCCGCGACCCGTGGAGTGGGATTCCGCTACTGGACGTAAAAGAAAGACAGTACAAAACCGTCTACGAAGTCAATGCCCTGCCTTCGATTGAGCTGCCGACCCGCTATGCTTCTATTTCAGGCAGAACCTGCGACAAGATAAGAACACTTGAACAACGCTGCTGGCAAGAGGCTGACCGCATAGTCTGCCCGTCACAGGTCATCAAAAACTGCCTGGTTGAGCTGGGTGCCAATGCCGATAAGATCACAGTGATTCCGAATGGCGCCCGGCTTGTCGATCCGGCACAGATAAATATCCCGGCAGACGCACCCGGGGAGTATCTCATTTACTTCGGAGCCGCGCAAAACTGGCAGGGCATCGAAGTTCTGTTCAAAGCCATGACTTTTTTGCGCGACATGCCCGAACTGAAGCTGGTGTTATGCGTTTCTGGCAGCAAGCCGCGGCTCAAATACCTGCAGAAACTGGCATGGCGCCTGGGCATCGAACAACAGTTGATCTGGCATTTAAAAGTGTCGCAGGCCATTGTCTCAGACTGGCTTGCCGGTGCAGCCATCTCTGTTGCGCCACTGATCGAGTGTTCGCGGAATCTTACGCAGGGCTGCTGCCCGATCAAGATTGTCGAGTCGATGGCCATGGCTAAGCCAGTTATAGCTTCAGACCTGCCTGTTGTCAGGGAACTCCTTGAACACAATCATACAGGATGGCTGATAAGACCAGACCGGCCATCAGAGCTGGCCAGAGCCATCCGAATTTTGCTCGCACACCCGGAAGAGCGCCGCAAAATCGGCGAAAACGCACAAAAAAAGGCAGCCAAAAGCTTTACCTGGGAAGCATCGGCCGCAGCGCTCGCGACAATTTACCAGCAGCTTATTACCTGAGAGCGGCGTTGCATGGTTCCTTTCGACAAAAGAACCGGCATTTTTTCTTCTACAAAAAATGTGTTATGATTCTCTAATAAATTTGAGAGGTGGACATATGAAATTTCTGGGAGCAATCTCAAAGTATCAGAAGTTAAGTCCAGAACAGCGCAGCTTTATCGGTAACGCGCAGCGCAAGTTTTGCAGCACTCCTGCCGAGCTGCTCGAATTTTTCAAGCCGATGGCAGTGTATGACAAAAGCTGCGACGAAGCCAGAGCACAACTGCTTAACTTTGTCATTCTATGCGGCGTGCTCTCTTTTCTTGGTCTGATAGCCATCGGCGTGCTGTCTGAAGATATGCCGATGGTGATCCCGATTGTTGGAATAATTTTTCTGATGATTTTTCCCGCATTAATACTGCGCTGGCGACTCGGGCGCGTTGACATTCACAACAATCTGCGCGAGTTCGTTGTGCCGATGGTTAATCTTATCGGCCAGGACACAGCAGCTGAACAGAAAATTAACCTCGAACTTGACCTGAGTGGAAAAAAACTCGAAGGCAAACTCAGAACCCGCACAAAAGACGATCCGGGCTGGCTGGCATACCCGAAAACCACGACCTCGATATACGATGATCCATGGTTCAGAATGACAACCGATCTGGTAGACGGCTCAAAGCTCATGTTAACCATAGATGATCAGATAACCACCATCGACCGCACCTATAAAAGCATCAGCGGCAAGATCAAAAGTAAGAGCAAGGCCAAGGTCAAACATATGATCAGAGCCAGTCTTGCACTCAAGCACAAAAAATATGCAATCGCCAGCCAGAACGATCTTCAGAGCTTTGGCCATGAACTGAAGCTCAAAGACGGGGCGAATCGCCAGGTATTCTGTCTTAAGCAGACCGTTAAAACCGATGATATCGATGCCTTCGTCGACCCGCAACTCTGTGTCGCACTTCTGGGCAGAATATTCATGAACGTGCAGCCAGCCGGGCAGAAAGGAAGCTGAAAATGGAAAACTGCAACATGAAACGGGGATTTTTCTTTTTGCGCGACTGCGATCACCCGGCCCATCAAAGCTGTGCTTCCTGCGGAAAGGCTTTCTGCAACGAACATTTGCGCATAAAGCCTGGCGCCAGCGCTCCATTTTGTCTGGACTGCCTTGGCAAGACAATGCAGCAGACGAACCAGAACAAAGACAAAAAAGTCAGCACTCGCGACGACTATTATGACGATTACTACTACGATACCGCCTGGTGTTACGGATACCGCAGCAACTATTACACCAGCGGAAGCTATAAGCCATGGTATTTTGGCACTGTCGATGCTGACGGCTCAGAGTTTAACGACCAGGACATAAGAGTGTTCGAACCGTCTGCGGAAATCGAAGACCCTGATGCCGAAGCTTTTGATCCCGATGCCAACGTCTTTGACAGCTGACACTGATGCGAGTTCTCTGGCTTACCGAAAATTATCCGCCGCGGCGCGGGGGCATGTCTCAGGCCTGCGACCGAATTGTCTGCAATCTGCGCCAGGCCGGACTGATAATCGACATTGCTTTCTTCACGAATGCCGGGCACTCGTTCAAAACGGTGCAACAGAGCAACGGCAGACTTTTGATCGTGCCTTCTGGTGACAGTCCTGGCCACACGCTGAACTGCCTCTACAACTACCTCAGTGATCCGGCAAACCGGCTCGAATATAGCCACGTCGTCGCTTTTGGCGGCAATCTGCCGGTTCTGGCGCTGCCAGTGTTCAAGGCCTGGCTCAAAACCCGTGCGGTTACCATGCTGCGCGGCAACGATTTTGATCTTGGCATTTTCTCAGCACAACGCCGGGCAATGCTGACTGATGCATTGAACATTTCAGAAGCGACGTGCGTTCTCAGCATTGAATTGCAACAGAAAGTCGCGGTGCTTTTCCCGCAGGCAAAGCTCAGACTGGTTGCCAATGGCATAGATTGCGACAACTGGCGGTGTGAAAGCTGCGATTACGCAACGGCCGACAACTGGAAAAAGCAGAACCCGGCGGGAAACCGGCTGACTATCGGCATTATCGGGCAGCTCAAAGAAAAGAAAGGCGTGATCTTTTTTCTGGAAAATGTGCTGCGTGCCAATCTGCATGAAAGCTTCCGGTTTCTGCTGATCGGTGACGTCGAAGCTCAGGTACAGGAATGGCTGAATACAAGAACCGACAAGCTTTGCGTTGTTCAGCTGCCTTTTCTCGACAGGTTTGAGCTGTTAAGCTGGTACCCGGCATGTGACTACATCGCCCTGCCCTCGCACTATGACGGTATGCCCAACGTGCTGCTCGAAGCCGGGGCGCTGGCGATTCCGGTCATTGCCGCCCGCATCGGAGGCATCAGCGAAGTGTTGCCTGAGTTGCTGCATGAGCTGACCTTTCATCCCGGCAACGCCGAAGGCTGTCGCGAGACGCTCTGGCGGGCATCCAGGCTTACCGTTGAACAGCGTGGCAGGATCGGCGCCAGCTTCAGTCAGCATATCGCGAGGCATTTCACAACAGGCCGCGAAACAGAAGAGTATCTCAAAGTCTTTAACGATCTGAAAGAATTAACTTCAGACTGAAAGGTAGAAAAAATGAAAAGGTTCAGACTCTCACTACTGCTTACAGTATTGGCAATGGTTGCCAGCGCTTTTCTCTCGGGCTGTGGCAGTGAACAACCGCCGGCACAAACACAGGCAGTAAAACCACCGGTCACAAATGTGTCTCCAGCAGCCGAGAAGAGTGGCGACACTGACGCATACCAGACCAGAGTCAAATTTAAAGCTGCTGATGGCTCTGATGCTCTGGTGATAAAACGTTATCAGGATCACGACAAGCTCGAAATCAACTTTTCTGGCACCAGCGCAGTTATCAAGGCTCGCTCTGGCGCCGAAAACCGCTGGAAATATAAAGAAGCCGCTGATGGTGCCGACGAAAAGATTCAGGTCGTCGAGGTTAAGCTGCAGGAAGACAGCTTCAAGCTGGTAGACGCCGATGAAAAGTTGCTTTGGAAAGTGCGTATTAAAGACGGAAAAATCAAGGTCAGCGACAACGAAGACGGCAACAATTCATGGGAAATCAAGAACAAGTCTGCCGACAAATCTGAGATTCGCAACCAGGCCGGCGAAGAAATTGGCAACGTCAAATATTACGACGACAATGGCAAACTTAAGGTCAAAGATAGCAGTAATAATGAGATTCTGGTCAGCAAGGATCTCAAATTATC
>MFYY01000200.1:18539-31465 GCA_001787855.1 Candidatus Riflebacteria bacterium GWC2_50_8
TGGTCACATCCCCAGGTTCGCCGCTTTTTGCAGAACATTCAATATCAGACCAAAACTGCTTACCAACTGTGAACTGGTCGGATCAGGCAGAATTATAGTCCCTGCCGAGCGGGTAATAATGCCCGAGTCGTCGGGAACAACCAACACAGCAGATTTTGCAGCATGGGTTGCCAGCGCAATAGATCGCTGTCGACCGGACAAGCTGATAATAGACGCCTTCCCTGGCGGCATAATCGGCGAACTCTGTGGCCTTGAGCAACTGAAAGACATCGAATGCAGTTATATCGCGCGCATCCTTGACCTGCCGGCATACCAGAAAAGGCTGTGCGGAAATCTGCCGCGAATCAAAAAGATTTATCGTGTTGAAAAACTTGGCGAAGATCACGAAAGATTTCTCAACAGCCTGAATGCGCCCATTGAGAACCTCGCCCTGCGCTATGACTCGGACGCAACAGCAACAGTGCAACTGCCCGACAACTGCTGGCTTGTCGTGCATTCAGGCAATAACGAAGAACTCCTTCAGCTCTGGCTATTTGCCAGGCAAACCGCAGACATCGAAAATGTCAGGCCCAGGCTCGCCATGGTGAGCCCTGGCCCGCGCCCGCAATTTCTACCGCCTGAAGCGCTGCATTTTGCCATTTACCCTGCGGATGAACTACTTGTACAGGCCGGCAGAGTCTTTTCAGCTGCCGGGTTCAACATTATGCAGCAGATGCGTTGTTTTAAGGCAAAGCACCGCGTCCTGCCCATGAAAAGGGCACTTGACAACCAGTTTCTGCGTCATCAATTCTGGCGGGAAAACAACTGAACCAAGGCCGGCAATTAGAGATAGCCTTTGTCCTTTATTACCTGCAAAAGTTTTTCCATCTGCTTTTCCACCGCAAGCAGCGGCGCGGCGAGCTGATCGTATTTTTCATCCTTGATCAGTGTTTCAAGCTCAAGAGCAGCCTGCCTGAGTGCCGGAGCAGAAATATTGGCGGCCGATCCCTTGATATTGTGGGCCAGTCGGCGAGCCACCACATAATCCCTGGTTTCTACGGCGGTTCGCAGTTCACCAATATGCGATGGGGTGTCAGAGTTAAACGCTGCGACAATGCGCCGCAACAGGTTTTCGTCATCCATAAGACGCCTGAAGAGTTCTGCTTCGCAAAAAACTTCAGTTGCTTCAAGCTGAGCCACTGGCGCGACAGCCGGCGTCTCCCTGCTCATCCCGGCAAGCCAAAGACTTAGTTTTTCAAGCAGTTCTGATGGCTGCACCGGTTTAGCGATATAATCGTTCATGCCCGCAGCGATGCAACGCTCACGATCACCCTGCATGGCGTTAGCAGTCATTGCTATAATTGGCACTTCCGGATTCTGCACCTTGCTTCTGCCAGAACGAATGTTCTCGGTAGCCTCGAAGCCATCCATTACCGGCATCTGGCAATCCATAAGAACCAGATTATAACTGTGCTCCGTCAACAGCCTGATTGCCTCAACACCATTTGTCGCCAGATCGGCGCGATAACCCAGCTTTTTAAGAGTTATCAATGCGACTTCCTGGTTCGTCAGATTGTCTTCTACCAGAAGGATTCTGACATTCCGGCGGTGCGCCTCAAGAACTTTGTGCCTGGTAATAAGTTCACTGCTAAGGGGAATGCTATGACCTTCCGTCATGCCGACAATCATTGCCAGACAATCATGCAGCTGTGACTGGCGAAGCGGCTTGGTCAGATAGCCGGCAAAACCGGCTTTTTTTATCCATTCAGCATCACCACGCTGCCCTAACGAAGTCAGTAGAACCAGTCTGGTCGCAGCCAGCTTAGGATTGCTCTTGATTTTTTCGCACAAGGCACGTCCATCCATGGCAGGCATCAACATGTCAAGAAGTGCAATATAATAGGGATCGCCGGTAGCCTCTGCCTTTTCAAGCATCTCAAGGGCTTCTCTGCCGTCGGCAGCTTCGGAATAACGACATCCCCAGGAATTGAGCAGATTAACAACAAGAAGCCGGTTAACGGCATAATCATCGACTATCAAAATCCTGACGCCGGTTATATCAGCCATCGGCAGTGACTCTGGTATGCTATCTTCAGACTGACGCGAGAACCTTGCGGTGAACCAGAACTTTGAGCCGACGCCAGGCTCGCTGGAGACGCCAATGTCACCGCCCATCAACTCAGCAAGCTGTCTGGAAATAGCCAATCCCAGGCCTGTGCCACCATACTTTCGGGTGGTTGATCCGTCAACCTGCGTAAACGCCGTAAACAGGCGAACTAAATGATCGGGAGCGATGCCAATGCCGGTGTCCTTAACCAGAAAGCGCAGCGTCACTTCTCTTTCATGCTCTTCAGTGACTTCTACTGTCAGAGAAACCTCGCCCTTGTCAGTAAACTTGATAGCATTACCGACGAGATTCAGAATGATCTGACGCAGGCGACCCGGGTCGCCGTGCAGAAGCGAGGGTGTCTCAGGCGTAACAATGCACGCCATTTCAAGCTTCTTTTCATGGGCCTTGACCGCCAGCATTTCAAAGGCGTCTTCAAGAGTTGTTCGCAAATCAAAATTGATATGCTCGAGGCTTAGCTTCCCTGCCTCTATTTTAGAAAAGTCGAGAATGTCATTTACGAGTGACAGAAGGTTTTCGCAACTGCTTCTTACGACATCTGCATACTGTTTTTGCTCAGGTGAAAGACTGGTCTCCAGCAGAAGACTGCTCATTCCGATAATGCCGTTCATTGGCGTGCGAATCTCGTGACTCATATTTGCCAGAAATTCGCTCTTGGCAACATTAGCCTGCTCAGCTTGCCGGGCCAGTTCTGCCGCCTGACGGCTCACGCTTTTGAGTTCTTCGTTGGCTTCTTCAAGCTTAGCCACGGTGCTTTTTAGAGTATCCTCAGCCTGTTTACGGTCATTAACATTTATTATTACCCCATCAAGCCACTTCAGATGACCATTTCGGTCGTAAATACCCTGTCCCTTGTCGTAAACCCACACATATTCAGAATCAGACCTAGTAAGCCGATACGAGATTTCATAAAAAGTTTTCTGCCTGATACTGTTCTTAACAGCCTGTTCAACCCGACGAGTATCATCTGGATGTATTATGCTGGAAAAACTGCGAACCCGATTGTTCATAAAATCGCTGGCCGGATACCCGGTTAAACGATGCACTTCGTCGCTGATAAAAATCATTGTCCAGTCATCCACCCAGTCACAACGATACGTGATTCCCGGCAAGTTGGCGATAAGCGTTTTGAGCTGTTCTTCACTTTCGCGCAACACTTCCTTGATGCGATATTGTTCGGTAACATCATGAAAGATCAACACCGCACCGCGAATAATGCCATCTTCATCACGAATCGGAGCCGCACTGTCGGCTATCTGGCGCTCACTTCCGTCTCTGGCACACAGAGTTGTGTCATTGCCGAGTTCTATTGTCCTGCCCGTGTTCAAGACTTCCGCAATTGGACAGGCAATTGTTTCGCGGGTGCTGTACTGATAAATTCTGAATATTTCACTGACCCGCAAACCAGTGGCCTCTGCCAGTGGCCAGCCGGTCAAGTGTTCAGCGACCGGGTTCATTCTCGTTATCATTCCGTCTTCATCAGCGGCAATTACCGCATCACCAATTGAATTGAGAGTTATGAACAGGTCTTTTTCACGCTCAGCAAGCTCGCGGGACCTTTCCTGAACCAGGGCCTCCAGATCATGTTGTCGGCTTTTCAGAAACCCGATAAAAAGGGTCAGCAGGAAAGTCATTATTATACCAATAAGGCCGGCGGCAACTGAGTTTGCCCAGGTCCGGCGCGCGGTCAGAAACTGTTTGCCGGGATGGATGTTGACTGCGATACTTCTACCGAAAATAAACAACGGGTAAGTAACGCTGAAAGCATGTTTTGGATAAACTGTAAAATCTTCTGACAATAGTGATAACGGGTGTATTGCGTGCAAGGTATTTTCTTTAAAGTCAAGATCGATCATTTCGACGACAACATCATCGCTGTGAATTGAACTGCCAAGAACCATGCGCTCAAGAACCAGTTGAGGCCAAAGAATACAGGCCGCGAAACCGTTAATATCACCGGTTTCCTGCCTGAAAACCGGATGCGCAACCAGTATCGCCGGCAAAACATGCTTTCTGGCTGCAGGCAGATTTTTTATAACAGTTGCACCAACGAGTTCCAGCTCGTTGAGAAACCCTGAAATTCCACCCCCGCTGAATTCACTGTGCCCAAAATCGAAGCCTATCAGATCTTTATTTGTTGCCAATGGCGAAACGTAGGCAAAAGGAAAACACTTCTGATGATTGAAGACAGGAATGCTTTTGCCAGTCTCATCAACAGTAAACAACGAAAAATCAGCAAAGCCCTGAGTGGCCATGAACTCTTTGAACTGGGGAATCTGTCCGTTTGAAAGCTCCGGCGCCCAAACCCATGCCTGTGCCGCCGTCGACCGCGTCAACGGAGCGACAAAATTATCAAACTCAGAATAAGATTTGTATTCGCCGGCATTGGTTGAAAAACGCGAAAGGCTCTCAATATCTCTTCTTATCTGGCGAAAAGTCTCGCCAATCAGCTGATTCTTGACGTCGGCAATCCATTGAAATTCCTGATGGTTCTTCTGCGTCTCTACTTCATAAACTAAGATTACAACAATTATGCTGATCAGCACCCCGTAGAACCCGGTTAAAACCGTCTCAAGATGCAGCGACCACCAGCCCCGGGTCTTACTTTTTGCGGCATCTTCACGCCACTGCACAAACAGAAAGCCAATAAGGGTAAGCATTACCAGTCCAAAAACCGCACACATTATCTCCAGTCTTGACTTGGCGACCAGATTTCGCCAATCCTCGGCTGACACATCGATACCAACTACCAGTGCGACCTCGCCGCTTTTAACATCAACAACCGGCGCAAACGCAGAGACAAAAGAACCGTATTCATCGGTAAAAGGCCCGACAACGACCGGTCGACTGTCGGAGAACACCTTGAACACAGAAGGATCTGGCTTTTCGTAAGCTGTTCCAGGAGGAGAAGCCTGGGGATCATCCTCAGCATAATTTTCCGGTCCAAACAGCAATCTGCCATTGCGCAAAGCCATGGTATAAATGCCTCTGAGTCCTTGTTTCTGCGAACCGAACGCCGTCAACTGCCTGGTCAATCGCTTAAAGACAGTCTTGTTTCTGTCTTCAAGCGAAAAATCAAGAAGGCGAACGCGATCTGGCGTAATTGTCTGGGCAATACTCACGCCAAGTCGCAGAATTTTCTGGCGAAAAAGCTGATCGGCAAAACTACCGTTCCACTCGCTCGCCAGCCAGCCGCCAAAAAACAACACCGGCAGAAGAAAAGGAAAAATGAGGCGCCGAAATATGACATCGTGTTCAGTCTTATTGCTCAAATCATGGCCAAACCACCAGATCCCGCTCAGGCACAGAAGCACAGACAGCGCACGTAAAATCAGAATCGGAAAGCCAAACACAGTGAGCCAGACATCTTCGTTTAGTGAAACAGCTGGCCAGCAAGCACTCTCAGGGCCAATCAACCCGGAAGATATTGCATAAAAGAGCATGGCGACGGCCCCGACCTGCAAACCATGGCGACCAGCCTTTCTGAAAGTTTGCGACTCACGCCAGAAAATCCAGGCAGTCAAAATGGCAGCGGGAAACCCCAGACATATACGAACTGCCGTTTGCGGGCAATATGCTTCTGTTACAACTGCGACTACGGTACAGCCAGCGATCAGAATACGTATCAGCAAGCCCTTTGGGTTACTGAAAACTGGAAAAAAACGGCGCAGGGCAAACTCAAGCAACAAAACAAACGACAGAAACAATGAAGAAAGCAGGGTGGTATTACAGATTATGCTGCCAGTATGATAGCTCTCGTACATCTTGTGCCATTCGTTAAAACCCTGTGTGACAGCAAACAGAGCCAGCCACTTCCACTGGAAGTGACTGCCTTTATCTATCCATGAAATACGCAGAGCAGCAACAGCCAGAAAAATAAAAGTAAAACCGTACCAGAGCAATACGTAATCGAGCTGGCTGGTCCACCAATCAAGATGCATAAGATCCCTCAAAAGACGATTTGCCGCATCTGGTATTAATATTCTATTGCTGCGGCTGTTGTTCCAGAGAGTATTATACCCCCTGAAAAAAAGTTAATCAACAGTTTGCAACACCGAGCGGAGATGCACTGCCGGCAATGCAATGACGGCCGGCAGCGCCACTGTTAGAGTCAAAGACCGGCTGCGCTCATGGCTGACATCGCTTCCAGACCAATCTTGAGCATGCGTTCCTTGCCAAGAGTCACTTTTTCACCATGCGGGTCGTAGTTGCCTTCGTCCCATTTGAGAGGGTTTCCGTCGACAGTTGCAACGGCTCCGGCGCGTACACCTCGCAATGAAGCGATAACAAACAGGGCTGAACATTCCATTTCGACGCCGGGAACGCCGGCCTTGCTGTAAAGTTCAAGCGAGGTCGGCAATACTGCCGGGTAAAAGACATCGCTGGTCAGCATTATGCCACGCTTATATGGCGCCGCCATATCTTTGCAGACCTTTTCGATGGCCAGGCAGACTTCGGCATCTGATATTGCCGGGTATCCCTGTGGAATCAACAACGGAGTTACACCATCTTCGCGCACCGCACCGGTAGCGATGATGTGATCACCCTGACCGAGAGTATCCTGCAGGCTACCACAGGTGCCAACTCTGACAATCACTTTTGCGCCAATTTTAATCAGTTCTTCAAAACAGATCGAAGCGCCGGCCGAGCCAACACCATGCGAAGTAATGGTGATTTTCTGATTCTTGTATGTGCCGAGAAAGGTGCGATATTCGCGATTATAGGCCAGTTCTTCGTAGCTGTCGCAAAGCTTTGCGATTTTTTCAGCGCGGGCCGGGTCGCCACAGACGAGAACGTAAGGGGAAATGCTGCCTTTGCCGAGTTTGAGATGAGGAGTCATGTAATTTTTCCTTCCCTGTTTTTTCAACTTTAATGCCTTTGAATATACCGAACCATAGCTCGCAGCGTCAATTCAAAAAAAGCACAGCAGACGCAACCGGTGTTCAAATGCAACAGAGGAGCAGGTGTCGCTGTATTGTCGCTTTTGTCTTTTCAGCCAAGACTGCTCAATAATTGCACAGACAGTGCGGGCATTATCATTGCGCGAAACTCTGTATCGCGCAGAATTGGCTCCAGTTCAGCATTTAAAAACATGGCACATTAAATGCATTGTGATGCTTGTTCGAATTTTTATGAAAGGAGGAGTGTTATGATGGACCTCAGCATACTGGTATTCTTTCAACGTTGGCTTATCGACAGCGAAAAAGAGCACAACAATCATGGCATGTCTGATCGCAAGAACGAGGGCTCCCTGAACGGGCACCCTCCTGCTAACCGGGGCCGCTGATACTGCTGTTTCAGCAAAAACCCGCTGTTATGACCAATCCGGGAGCCGAAGGGGCACAAGCCCTGTCGGCTCCCGATTTTCACTCATAACAACAAGAAGATCCGCTTCTTATCGAAATTCATACAGCAATTCCCGGTGAGGAGTCGAAACTTTGCCAACCCGAGATAAGACCGCACAAGCAATTCTTATTCTGTGAGATCCTGCGACATCGCGCAGGATGACGGTTGCGACTCTTTCTACCACTCTGCGCGCAGCCGTCATGCGAAGTCGCGGAATCCACTTTGCGAGGCGTCTGCACAAACATCTCAAAATCCTCTGTAATCGCAGCTTCTGCTCATTTGACCGAGAATGGCTGAATTCATAGTCATCAGTTTTTAAAACTGATTGTTTCGTGTTAGCATGAGCAAAAAAGGGAAGGAAAGCTGAGAGATATGTTTGCAAAAATGATTAAACTGGCTCTGATTGTCGCTATATCTGTAATTGCTGCGGCTGGGCTGAATCTGGGAATCACCAGAACGGCAAATGCTCAGGCACACATTTTCTGGGTCGAGATCGGCTATTTTGTCGCCGCCTTTCTGATATCCAGATTGGTCAGGATGATATCAGACAAGCGTTTAGCGATGGTTCGCTCGATTTATCTCGAATACTTTTTTTCACTCACCTATTTTATCTTCTCCTTTTTTAACCTGCCTGTTTATGCCCATCTGAATTTTGTCATCGCCTTTGCCATGATTTTTCTCTGGCATTCCAAGGTTCTCAGCGGAAACAATATTCTGGTGTTTCTTATTCTCGCCTCTTTTAACGCAGTTGTTCGCTGGGACAGACTTTTTTATCTTCTGCTGGTGACCCCAACGGCTTATCTACTCTCGCTGCTACTGGGAATAACTATGAACAATGGCTTCGCAAGTGCCATGGCTTTTATCTGCCCCGGCGAAGAAAAAGGGATGGATGAGATAGAGCGTGAAAACCACCTCAAATGGTGGTCATTCTTGATGAGCATCAAGCTGTTTGTCGATGAGAACTACGACATGAACCTCGAAAGTGTTGAAAACCGCAAGATAAAAAAAGCAGAACACAAGAGCCTTAGCGACACCGTTTTTTTACAACTGCAGTCTCCGGCGGTACTTTCTGAATCGTTGTCGAAAATCAAGCGCCGCGACGGCATGTTTTCGTATGACAGATTCCTCAAGCGTGCAAACAGCATATTCAGCAAGATTTATCATGCGCTGTATAGCAACAGCATTGACCAGATCGAGCATCTGGTTTCAGACGCTCTTTATGAGCAGTTTAAATCTCAGATGAACGAGGTAAGGGACAAAGCAACCAGACTGATATCTGTTGAGTTTATGATCAATGACCTGCAGATCGCCCAGGTCAATCTCGACAGCAACTTCGATGTTCTACATCTGTTTGCCCGCGCTGTCTCGCGCGATTACGAAGCCGGGACTTCTGAAAAGAGTCTTACAGCAGAAGATCTCAAAGCGGATAAGCGGAAGATCCTGAAAGAGCGGGTCATCTGCGAATACTGGAGCTTCATCCGCAAACCGTCTGCAAAAACACGCGACTGTCCCGGCCTGCTGGAGGGCCAGTGCCCGAATTGTGGGACCCCGATCATGATTGGCCAGGCAACCGTATGCCCGAACTGCTCATCTTTTATAAGATCGGGGCAATATGACTGGGTTCTGACCAAAATCACTCCGGCCAGCGCGTGGGTCTACTCTGAACCAGACTCTCTGCCCGGATGGCAGGAAATGATTCAGGCCGACCCCAACTTTTCGGTACAGCAGATTGCAGATCGAAGTACAAGTATTTTCTGGCTTCTGAGAAATGCTGACAAATCGAAAAAAACCGATGGGTTAAGACGCTTTGCTTCAGATGAATTCTGCAAAAATATGGCTTATGAGATCGAAAACGACAGTTTTGGCCGATTCTCTTCGGTCGGTGCGGCAGCTTTCGATTCTGCTTCCTTCAAAGGCATCAGTATTGGTAAAGAACTTGATTTCTGCTACGTTCTGATTATCTGGAATGCAGTTATAGCGCTCAAAAAAGGTGCGGCAGCTAGCCGGCCAATGCGTGACATACTGGTTTTGTCGCGGCCACATAGCACATCTACCAGAATAAACAACAGCCTCAGCAGCATTCACTGCGCCAATTGCGGCGGACCGCTGTCTTCTTCCTTCGCATCGACCTGTACATTCTGCGGTTCTCTGATAAACGATGGCAGCGAATGGATTCTGAGCAGGGTCATCAAGGAAAATGAACCCGAATACAGCAATTTTGTCTCGTCAACAGCCGGCAAGACTGCTGGCAAGGCAAAGGCCGACGACTCTTCCTATACACAGGTTACCGGAGATGTGGCTTCGGCAAACGATATCATTACTACAGCCGCGCAGATACTCATGGCAGACGGAAAAATTGACGCGAAAGAAATGACGATGATCAAAACGATTGCGGCCAGATATTCAATTTCCGATGCTTCCCTACAGAGCATACTCGATGCCGTGCGCAATGGGCACGTCTATGTTCCTGTGCCAGAATCGAAATCACTCGGCGCGAAAAAGCTCATTCGGGAAGCCACAAAGATGGCGCTCGCCGACGAAAATCTCAGCGCTGACGAGAAAGATGCCATCTTGAACCTTGGCATGCAGCTCGGATACTCAAAAATTGACATTCAACAGATTATAAATTCAGAACTGACCGCCATGAAAAACAGATTGAGCGCAGGGCACTCATAATTTACACAGCAGCATCGATAACTGCGCCCCCTGCAAAAGCATCGCGCCAGAGGCTGAACATTACAGCATAATTCTGTTCGGGGTTGACAGTTCTGGCAGGTATTGCTAGCATTCGTTCAACAGATATCACCGCATCAAGGAGATGGAATATGGCAATAGTTCGTCCGTTCAAGGGTCTCAGACCTCCAAAAAACATCGCAGCGAAACTGGCTTCGTTTCCTTACGACGTCATCAACTCAGAAGAAGCACGTGAACTGGCAAAAGGCAATCCGCACTCATTTCTGCACATCAACAAACCCGAAATAGACCTTGATCCCAGCATCAATCTCTATGATCAGAAAGTTTACGACCAGGCCGTTGCTAACTTTAAAATGTTTCAGGAAAAGGGCTGGCTGGTGCGTGATCAGACCGAATGTTTTTACATTTACAAACAGGTTATGGATGGCCGTCCGCAGATCGGCCTGATGTGCTGCTGCAGCGCCCAGGAATACTGGGACGGCAAGATCAAGCGCCATGAATTTACGCGCAAAGACAAAGAAGAAGACCGACTGAAACACGTCGATCTGACCAATTGCAATGCCGGCCCGGTTTTTCTTACCTACCCGGCCCGCGACAGCATCAACACCCTAATCGACAAAGTGATAAAAACCGCTCCAGAAGTTGATTTCACCTCTGAAGACGGTATTCAACATGTTCTATGGGTGGTTAAAGATGCCGAATGGAGCAAACAGATCACTGCTGAATTCGCAAAAATACCGGCTCTCTACGTTGCTGACGGTCATCATCGCACCCAGGCCGCTGCCCGAGTTGCCAAAGTTCGCTCAGAAAAAAATCCAAAACATACCGGCAACGAAGAATACAATTTCTTCATGTCAGTTGTTTTTCCGCACAACCACCTGATGATCATGGACTACAACCGCGCAGTTCACGACCTGAACGGCTTGAGCGAAGCTGACTTTCTCAAGAAGGTCGGCGAAAAGTTCACCGTCGAAAAGCAGGCCTATAAAAAGCCAACCGCAGCAAATACTTTCGGCATGTATCTCAAGGGCACCTGGTATAAGCTTACCGTTAAACCCGGCAGCTACGACGCCAAAGACCCGGTCGCCAGCCTTGACGTTTCGATCATGCAGAACAATCTGCTCAGCCCGATTCTCGGCATCGGCGACCCGCGCACTGATAAGCGCATCGACTTTATCGGCGGCATCAGAGGAATCAAGGAACTCGAAAGAATCGTCGACAACGGTAAATTTGTGATTTCTTTCTCGATGTTCCCGACCTCGATCGAACAGCTGATGAAAATAGCTGACAGCGGTGAAGTTATGCCACCCAAATCAACCTGGTTCGAACCCAAACTGCGCTCAGGAATGGTCGTTCACACCCTCGACTGACCGAGTTTTTAAAGCTACTGACCGGCCGCTGCCCAGAGCAGCGGCTTTTTTTTCAGAACAATGGCAAATTCTACCTTAATTTTTCTGCGGATTTGCGGTAAAATAAGCTGGTAAAAATAAGCGAACGGAGACAAAACAATGAAAGCATTTGTAGACCAGGATATATGCATCGGCTGCGGACAATGTGAAATGATTTGCCCCGCTGTATTCAAGCTGAACGGTGACAAAGCGACCGTCATACAAAAGCCGGTAGCGCCAGAAAACGAAGCTGGCGCCGACGAAGCCGCCAAAGGCTGCCCGGTAGGCGCAATCTCGCTAAGCTGATGTTCAGCCCGATCAAGCGCATTGCCGCCATTCACGACCTCTCTGGTTATGGCAAAGTTTCGCTGACCGCCATTATACCGATACTTTCGTCAATGGGGTTTCAGGTCTGCCCTTTGCCGACAGCCGTTTTGTCATCTAACACCGAAATTCCAGGGTTTAAAATGGTCGATCTGACCGACCACATGCGCGATTTTATCGAACACTGGAAATCTCTCAATCTCGAATTCAACGCCATATACAGCGGGTTTCTCGGCTCGCACCGCCAGATCGAGATTGTAAAAGATTTTATCAAACATTTCTGGCACCCTGAACAGCTGGTAATTGTCGACCCGGTTCTCGGCGATGACGGTCACCTTTATGATTCGATGACCCTTGATATGGTCAACGAAATGAAGACCCTGATCGCACAAGCCGACATAATTACGCCGAACCTTACCGAAGCCTGCGCCCTGCTGGATACCGGATACAACGAAAAAATGTCCGAAAGCGAGCTGAAAAATCTGCTTAAGACCCTTAGCAACAGCGGCCCGAAGATTGTCATCATTACCAACGTGCATAAATCCGACAAAAAAAAGCAGACTTTTGTTTACGCCTACAATAAGCGTGATGGCCGCACCTGGAAGGTACAGTGCGATTATATTCCGGCACATTACCCAGGCACCGGCGACGCTTTCACCAGTGTTCTGACCGGCTGCCTCATGCAGGGCGACAGTCTGCCGGTAGCGCTTGATCGCGCGGTACAATTTATATCAACGGCAGTAAGAGCTACTTATGGGCACACACACGACCCAAGAGCCGGCATCTTTCTGGAAAGAGTATTGCCAAACCTGAGCGCCCCGTTCAGGCCAAGCAGTTTTGAGCTGCTTGAACAGGAGTAAGCGAATGCGCCCGGCGATGATACTAACCGACCTTGACGGCACTTTTCTGAACTCAGACTGCAGCATCAGCTCTGAGAATCTGGATGTTCTTCACATGCTCGGCGAACAGGGTGTCGTCAGAGTAGCTGCGACCGGACGCAACATGCACTCTTCTCGTGAAGTTCTTGGCTACGAACTGCCTTTCGATTACCTGATTTTTTCTACCGG
>MFYY01000200.1:31489-31775 GCA_001787855.1 Candidatus Riflebacteria bacterium GWC2_50_8
CAGTCACATAATGCACAAAAGATCGCTTGAAACCTGTGATATACATGCTGTGGCTGAGTTTTTTTCAAGCTGGCAGCTGGATTTTTCGATACACCACCCGATTCCTGACAATCATCGCTTTCACTGGTATGCTTCGCCAAATCCGACATCAGATCTTAAATCGCGACTGCATTATCTGGCCGATTTCGCGGTACAGGGCAACTACCGCGACATAGTAGAGGCTACCCAGCTGCTGGCAATTACTCTTGCCGGACCAGAAATCATCGAAGAGCTGCAAAAGCGCTTT
>MFYY01000200.1:31831-31978 GCA_001787855.1 Candidatus Riflebacteria bacterium GWC2_50_8
CCTCAGCATAGACCAGAAGCGCACTATGAGCATCGGCAACGACTTTAACGACCTTGCCATGCTTGAATGGACGCACGCTTCATACGCTGTCGCCAACGCAGTCCCTGAACTGGTTCAGCAATTCCTGCCCGCTCCCGCCAACAACAA
>MFYY01000201.1:0-2586 GCA_001787855.1 Candidatus Riflebacteria bacterium GWC2_50_8
GTTGGAGGCATGTAAAGAGGCTGGTCTCGATTCTCCAGAGTTTAAGGTTGCAGATGGGGGCGTCTGGTTGGTCTTTTGTTTCTCGACGTCGTATATGTCTGCTCAAGGTAGAACAGGGAAAATTGACCAAAAAATTGACCAGGAAATTGACCAAGAAATTGGTTCGGCGCGAGAAAAATTTTGAACCTGATTAAGATGAAACCGACTGTAACCTGCAAAGATTAACTGTCGGTGCTCTTCTCGCTATGTGGAATAGCAGTCCCCGTAACCCAGCACTGTTCAACTTTGAGTTCACGAAAAATGTTGCCGAACAGATTCAAAAAAACGTGCCGATGTAGCAGTATTCAAAATTGGCATCTATTGCAGCATATCACGCGCACACCAGTTTGATCGACAAACTGGTGTCGTCATGGCGGCAGGTTACGTCGAATGTGGAAATTCAAGCCGTAACCAGCAGACTACTGTTTGAGAATCTCTCTCAGTGCCGGTTCTGACAGACCGGGTGCTCGCTGATCAGTTTAATATCGAGGCCGAGTTTATACATTTCTGCTGTGGTTTCAGCTTTGCCTTTTGCCAGGCCTTCAGTCAGACCGGCTTCGTGGCCTTCGTCGCGGGCGATCTTTTTGAGGGTGGCAACGTGATGCGCTTCTTTTTCGCGCGCTTCGAGAATCTGGCGCATTTCG
This sequence comes from Candidatus Riflebacteria bacterium GWC2_50_8, assembly GCA_001787855.1. GTDB lineage: Bacteria > Muiribacteriota > Ozemobacteria > Ozemobacterales > Ozemobacteraceae > Rifleibacterium. Next base: position 684 of record MFYY01000201.1, read on the forward strand.
CGGTCAGCGTTGATTTTTTTGAGCTGGGCTACGGCCATGGCAACACCTTCTTCGTCGGCGAGGTAATCGGGCAACTCGTTCATTGTAAGATATTTTTCAAAATTTCAGTATTTGCAACCACTTTTTAAATGGCGAGCACAGGTGTCGCGGCTTGTGGCGGCTGAATTTAGAAAGTTCTATGTAGTGCAGTGTCATAGTTTCTGGCAGGTTGAGCGAGCTGTTCTGATTGCGAAACTCAAAGATATTATGCATTTCCTCGCAGTTTTCGAAAAGATCGAAATCCAGTATCGAGATGCCGGTGGCCGGGCGCAAGCCGAAATAGTTTTCATCGCCCAGCAATTGCTCTGAATATAACTTCGCCAGGTAATAAACAGTGCGTGGGATAAAAAACTTTTCCCTGCAGACCTGCACCTCGATCGTATAACAGCGGTCTTCGCCGTCGCACACCTTGACGTCGACGACGCTGGTCTTGAGTTTGGCCGCTTCCTTGAGGTTGACGGGTTGAGTAAGGCGTCCCTGGTTCTGGAGTAATTTCGCACAACAGAACGACGCCCGGGCACCACCTAGAACCGACAGCTCATGATCTGAAGTGGAAATAGCGAACGATTGTTCCTCTAATTTGAGAAAAAGCGGCCATTGACACAAAAATGGGCGGGTGCTATTTTGAGCGCAGAAAATTGAACTTCCTATCAGGCGCGGTGGCAATCTCTCCGAGATGAGGTTTTTTCCCCAGATGCAACGGTCAGAAATGGCGACGTGAATTGGTTGAGGAGGTGAAGTCCATCGAATCCCCACTCTGTCCCTTCTGCGGTTCTCCGGTTTCCATGTGGAATAGCGGCTCTATTAGTGACCCGCTTTCCATCACCTGTCCGTCCTGTGCAAAAAAACTTATGGTCCTGAACCCTCCAATGGTAAGTCCCTGGGTGAATTTCTTGCTGGAAATGGTTTTTGCGATTCTGGCGGCCCTGGCGATTGGAGTTCCTGTTAAATGGTGGTTTGCCGGGAACATCGGCGGAATGGTCTGCCTCGCCCTTTTACTGCTGTTCTTTGGTGGTATCATCATTCTCTGCATGCAGGCTTCGAAAACTGTTCTGCAACCACTCGACCCTGAGCATCCCCCGAAGGACGCCTGGCAAATGTATATCCGGTTGTATGTGGAGATGGGAGCATTCGCAGCTTTTCTAACCCTTTTTGGGTACCATGCAGCCTGGGAATTCGGCCCACCGGCCATAAGATACGATATGATTTTTATTCCGGCAGCCCTGGTATTCTGGATGTTTGGGTTTTGGGCTGTCCTCGCGGTTTTGGGCGGGGCCTTCGACATCATTCGAACCCTCTTCCTGATCCGTTGTTCGTCAACGAAGCGATGGCATGTCCTGGCCCGCCTTCTGCCACTGCTGTTTCTAATGTTGACCTTTCACGGCATCAACTGGCTGGAACAGCGGGCCCTGTGGCGAGTGGTCGAACGCTCCCGGCCGCTGCCCCAGGCTATCGAACGTTTTATCACCGACAGGGGTCTGCCGCCGGTAAGCCTGACCGAGCTGGTTCCGGGATATCTTCCGGAGGTTCCGACTCCCGGATTACGAGTATCTCCGGGGTATTACTATTCCCGGGCATGTGAGCCCGGGGATGAGCTGGAAATCTGCTGGTATGGGCTTGGAAGTGGCAGGACTCCAGCATCCGGGGCCTGGGTTTTTCCCCGACAGGATCCTGCCGAAGCAGTATTGGTGCTGGGTGTCAACAAGGATGGGATCATCAAGGATTCGGTTGCCGAAGGGATTCCTGACAAGGTAGTGTTGCAACCGTTCGATCTCGCTTCTTGGACAGCCCTTCCCAACCTGCGGCAGGGAATGGTGATTGATCTGATGAAGACAAAACTGTATGACCTCCACCTGAGGGAGCT
>MFYY01000201.1:2625-9382 GCA_001787855.1 Candidatus Riflebacteria bacterium GWC2_50_8
GAGAAAGTGGAAATGGACCCTTCGGGTCAATGTCTTTTTAGACTGGTATCTTCAGTATCTGCACAGCCCTGATCAGGATGTTAGAACCTTTGGCTGGGGTCCGATTTTACAGGCATACTACGATGACTGGGGATACATACACTACAAGGGGTTCATGTAAGTTGGAAGACCAGACCAGCAGCACGCCCCTTCCAAAGACAGGAATGAATCAGGCCATTTTTTATTTATTCGGTAACCAGAACCCCTCTTTAACTGCTTTTCCCGCCTTGAACGTAACCATAAGAATCATCCATTTTGCTTGTCCAGACTTGTCTGGAAATTCATATGTGTAGAACCACAATTCAAGACCATCCTCCGATTTGACCTTCTTGGGCTGACCGAGGGCTTGCAAAACCTGGTTCTTGTCCATCTTCTCTTTGACAGTCTGTGCTATCAACCGGGCATCAAACTTAGATGATGCCATTACAATATTTTTTCCTGTTGGCTTTACTGAACTCGCTATTGACGCCGTGGGGATGTCGGAATTACATCCTGCAAGCTTGGGATTTTTCTTTTCCCCCCCATCATTCCGAGGAGACCCACCAACAAAAATTAAACGGTCTGTCGGGGATCCACAAAATCGATCCTCCCATGTAGTTTTATAAATTTTCCTTGGTTTTTGATTTTTAACTTTTTCGGGATACAGGGTAGAAATATAACTTTCCAATTCTTCTTCATTCAAAAAAACTAGGTCATATCGGATTGAATCATTCCTATTTTTCAAGCGGCAGAGCAGGCATTTCGTATTCAAAACATTGTTAGCCAGTCTTGGAAACCAATCCTCATATACCCTTTCAATTGCCCTGATTTCCGAGTTCTTTAAGGGTAATCCTATCATATCGAGAACAATTTTTAATTCCTCTGCTGAATGCTGACTCGAAAGAAAATTTAAAAACTCTTCCGAAAACAAATTGTCATTTAACTCGTCCCTTGCTTTGAGCAATTTATTTATCACAACTTGAGGGGAAAAACCCCGCTCATTTTTTTTCTCTTTAGCGAAAATAAAATTTGTCAACCCAGTGAAAGCAAACACAAAGCAAAGCGTAAAACATATTTTTTTCATAATTTCCTCCAAAAGATTTGCCAGATTTTCATCAGCAAGGAATCGAGGGCCGCCTCAATGTGGCAGCATTCAAAATCGGCATCGATTGCAGCATATCGCGCTCAGACCAATTTCATCGACCAACTGGTGTCGTCATAGCGGCAGGTTCCGTCGCATGTGGAAATTCAAGCCGCAACCAGCAGACTACTGTTTGAGCGACTTTTGTTCGCTTGTCATTTCTGGCATCCTTTGCTGAGGCTCTATTGTGCTCGTCGACTACGTAACTTGCTTCCCAAAGTTGATGGAATTATATCATTTTGAGCAGAATATTTATAGTGGCCTGTTACTGCTTGGCAGGCTTTTCATTTCACATGCTCTGTAGCCGTTGCTGGCATTGCGCTATTCGATAAACTGTTGTATACAAGCTGATTATAAAGTTGTAAAAGCACTGTCACTACCCAAAGGATCGAAATCATGCGCAAAGTGTTTGCTCTCTTTCTGGTTTTCTGCCTGTTTCAGGCACTGATGCCGGTGTATGCAGAAACTTTAACGGCTGAAAAACCTTTTGAATTCAATTTCAGCAAAGAAGGCGATTCAACCGCCCTTGAACTGACTCATCCTGGCGATCGTTTTTTTGCATTCTCAGTCGAGTTTGCTGAGAAATCCGCATCAGAAGCCGGAATTGCTATTGAAGGTACAAATACTATAGAATCGGGTCCGGTTATCTGGAGTAACAGATTCGACCGTGAAGTTTTCGTTCACGACGGCCCGACAAGCATTATCGACAACATGAAGCCTGCTCCGGGTGTGTGGAAACTGACGATAAAACCGGTTTCTGGCCCGGTCAGCGGCAAAATCAAAATTATTGATCTGGGCGCGGTAACTAAAATCGAATACACCGAAAAGACTGGAGCAATCCAGATCTGCAAACCAGATAACAGCAGCATTGTTGCCCTGAGCGAAGTCAGTCATCCGGATTTTCCGGGTTCATCTGATGAATTCAATGGTTCGGTAACTGCCGATGGCGATGTGATGATACCTCTTCCGGTCGGATTTTATACGTTGAGAACGTCTGGCCCGCTGGTCAGCTCGATTCAGGCGCATATGATTCCCGTGCATGCCGGAAAGATAACGGTAATCGAAAACTGGCCAAAAACAATTCAGCCAGACGGCGCTGAGGACAGCGAAAAAGTGGCGGCCGCCATCGCTTCCGGGTCGTTGCTGGTGGAAAGGGAACTGAGAATTCGCGCGGTAAAACTGCTTGCCGATGAACAGGTTGCCGTTCGTTTTGCTACCCCGAACTGGCAGGGAGTGATCAAAAAAGAAGAACTCGAAGCCAGAGAAGGCGGCATGAAAGGTGAAGTTCTTTCAGCCGGCACTGTGGCAACGCCTTTGAGCCTGATAATTCTTCTCGACTCTTCAGGCTCGATGAAAAAAGACATGAAATTGGCGCTGGCTTCGGTTGAGCAGTTTATCAAGCTTCTTCCCGCAGACAGTGAAATCGCGCTGGTCGACTTTGACGGCAAAGCTCGCGAACTGGTGGCCAAAGACCGCAGCGGGTTGCTCAAGGCATTGAAAGCCGTCAGAGCGGACGGCGCAACCTGCCTTAACGATAGTGTAATGCTCGGTCTGCAGAAGTCTTCGGGAAAAAGCCGGCCCGCCGTTCTGCTGTTTACTGATGGCTTTGATGCTAACCATAACGACACCGGCCCTGGCAGTACAACAAAGCCCGAAGAAATGTTTGCGGCGGTCAAAGAAGCTGAGGTTCCGGTTTTCACTATCGGCTTCGGCAGCAAGCCTGATGAGGCAACGCTGAAACGCCTGGCGACCCTTTCCGGCGGCTGTTATAACAAAGCCAACTCCGAAAATATCGATAAGGTCTTTGCCCAGGTCGCTTCGATACTTGGGCGCGAACATGAGATGGTCTACCGGCGTCCCGGTGTAAGAGGCAATTCTGATGCCCCGGTTATCAGCGTCGTTCTTGACGTCAGCGGTTCGATGAGCATGCCGCCGAGCGAAGAAGGCTGCGATTATCGCATGGAAAAGGCCAAGGCTATTCTGCGCAATTTTTTCAGCAATCTGCCCGAAGACGCGATTGCCCAGTTGATGACCTATCACCTTTACATGGATATTCCGCAGGTTTTTACCAGCGATAAAACGCAGCTGCTGGCCGGGTTGGCACCGACCAGGGCTAATGGCGGTACTGCGACTCTCGAAGCTTTGCAGGTTGCCTTCAAAACGCTCAATGAGATTCCTACCGACCGCAAATACCTGCTGTTCATAACTGATGCCGGCCTTGAACTCGACCCGGCCGCGGTTTCGCCAGACTATGCTGCAGTGCTGGGCAGCATCAGAGATGCCGGAATTCAGACCACCTGGATAGGCATGGTCGATGCCGCCGCACAGGCACCTTTCGATATGGCTGCAAAACTCTGCAATGGCAAGGCAGTGGTATCAACCGATCTGGCCGCGGTTAAAGAAGCAGTCGACAACTTTGAAAAAACCATTACTACCGCTTCGGGCCCCGTTGACAGCAGAACACCGGTTCAGCTGACTTTCAGTCGTCGCGAAGACAACGGGCGTCTTATTATCATGACCGCCGGCGAAAAGGCAGAACTGCCGCCGCCACCAGTTGTTAGCAAGGCATCAGTAAATGGTCTGAAAGTATCATTTGCCGATATGCCGCCGCAGCTTGAGCGCTATAGCCTCGATCTGAGTCAGTCGCTTTATGGCAGCAGCAAAACCCGTGATGAAACGGTGATTATCCAGCGTCTGCCACTGAATGCCAGAGTCAGCAACGCTGCCATGCGGCTGACTGTCGCTGAAATGCTGATAATGAGCAGGTTTCGTGGTCTGGGGGTTCCCTGTATCGCTTTAAAACTGCGTCTGGAAAATATTATGCCCGAACAGACTTTCGAAGTTCTTTCTGGCTCGGAATCGCACCCGGCGGCAATTGTCGGCAACGCCGGTAAAACAGGCAAAACTGTTACAACAGTGCCGCCTTACCAGATTCCAGACGTTCGTATGCACTTTTTTGCCCGGTTCAATCAGCTTGCTGCAGTTCCGGTCTCTGATTTGTCATGGATAGTCGAAGATCCGCTGATCACGCCTGAAGACGAGAGCTTGAGCGTAACCGCCGGCGCAGCGGTTGAAGGTTATCTGGTTTTTGAATATGGCGATTCTGCAAGCCTTAAGACCGCCTCTCTTGATTTTTATGACAGCGTTTATGGCAATATTCATCTGCCTTTAACCGGTATCAGTGGCCCGGTTGAAGAAACCGCCAGAGTGGCAAAGCTGCCCGAAAACGTTGCCGGTGACCTCACCGAAGCTTTTAAAATGAAGCTGGCCGGACTTGCCGATCGTCAGCTGCCCGAGCCGATGGAAAGCTATCTGCTTAGGATTCTTGATCTGCAGGTGACTTCAAAGGTTCAGGCACTGCTCGACATCAATCCGCGTGAGCGCCTGTCACTGCTTCTACCAACCAGATATGGCGATCTGGTGCTGGCGCCATCGCCGCGCACAACTGGTCTGCCCATGGGCTGGCACCGGCCGGTTCTCTTTCTGCCTGGTTCAGACAACTATCGTAAACAGGCATATATTCTGCCGAAGAGCCTGGGGGAAAAAGTTAAAGGCATTCTGCGCGTTGATGTTGCTGGCGGTGAGCTGCTGCTGTCAGCCGGTGACAAGCCGGTCAAGGCCGATAAACCTCTTGCCACAGGCAAGGGCGACAAAATCAGTTTTGCCATCAATGCCTGTCGCTTTGAAAACATGAATATGTATCTGGATATGACGTTGGTCGATGAAAAGGATGGTGAAGGCACTGCGTTGGCTGTTTCAGAACTCTGCTGCGTTGAAATCGACGGTCAGCGTTTCACCCCAACTGAAGATGCCGGCGAATTCATGTTTCAGCCGAAAGGTCAGATCGAAGTTGCTGATGGCCGCAGTCGTCGCTTTCTTCTGGTAATCAATTGTCCGGAGGTCGAAGAAATCAGCGGAGCAGCGGTCAGATCAGAGATGTTCAAGCTTGATCTGCCGGTGACTGCTGAAAAGATGGGGCAGTTTGACGATTACATGCTGGCGGGTGCCGATTTTCAGTTTAACCAGACTGATGAAGATGATTCTATACGTTCGCTTGCCGCCTCGATTCATGCCGAACGTATTGCCCGCGGCTGGAAGAAAAAGGGAGCAGTCACCAATCGCCAGGTTGTTTCGACTGAAAAACCCGGTTTGGCTGCTGCTGATGCGCATAAAATGCCTGATGTGGGTGCCGTTCTTCCTGCGCCTGATTTCAGATCGGCAGCTGATGCCAGACTGCAGGCAATGCTGAAGATGAATGTCGCTGACTTTTTGGCGGCACTTGGCGCTATCCGCTGCATTCCATCAGAAAAGCTTTCTTTGCAGGCGATATACTCGCCAGAAGCAGTTCTGATGCAAAACTGGGGAACTCCCAACGATCTGCTCGAAATGGCCAGACTGTATTACAAATCAACCGGAGCGTTGGTTGCTGACGGCCTCAAGTTTGCTATTCTGACCGACGCGGGCAAAGAGGCACTGGCAAAACTGACTGGCTGGAAATCAGAACTGGTGCAGCTTCCCGTTCTTGCGCTCGGTGCGCGCAATCTGGCTTTTCCCTTTTTGAAAGATGTTGCGGAAATCGGCGAGCTGGTCGAGCCCGAACTGGCGCTTGAATCTGGCGAAACCCTTTTGTCGAAGGCAGTTATTTCAATCACGCTCAGGGTAAGGCCTAAAAACTCTGGTCAGGCCGCCATGATGGGGTCGATGGGCGATGCGCTTGGCGGTGGCAGCGATGATGACGGTCTGAGCGAAGTTCCGCTGTTTGAGAGTAACCTGATTGGTTTTGACATGTGCTCAAAGTCGCCTGTGGATATTTTCTATTACTCGCCAGACGATGGCCAGACTCTTTGTGTGTCAGCGGAAGCGGCATATGGCCCGATTGAAAACCTGCAGGCACCGGTATCGCTTGCTGATAATGAAATAGTTGAAGAAGTCATTCAGATCAGACTGGATGATCAGGTTCTGGAATTTGTCAGACCTCTGGAAAAGGATGTTTCAATCGTTGATACCTTCAGAACCATCGCTTTGTGTATGCCAGACCTGACAGCAAGCGCGGCATTGGCTCTGGCGGATGATTTCAAGGCCAGAAAAACTTCTGCAGCTCCCGGTACGAAATCAACTGCCCGCTGGTTTACCTGGTCGAAGATCTATCAGTTTCTTGCCCTGCACAGCGAGGCAGAAGCAGAAGCGGTCAGAGAAACTGGCGTGCAGACCGGTCGCCCGGGCGAGCGGATGCGGGCGATCATTCTCACTCTGAATGGCGAGAAGGATAGACTGCGTGCGGTTTTCGATCTGCGTCAGATCAATCCGGTTGTTCAGGGCGACGAAAAAGCGATTAAGGCATTCAATTTTTTTATGGGTATAGCCAATACCATGATCGAAGAGCAGGTAATGGGCGGCGGCAGCCTGTTCAGCCGCTGGCGGACCAGTGAAAAGCAGCAGCTGATGGTAGTTGGCCCCGATGAAATTTCTGCTCTGATCGAAGGTCTGGCGACCGAAAACATGGCGGAAGAAACGGTAAATCTGCTACAGCAGGCCGCCGAGAATGGTCGGGGCGTTATTTTTCCGACAATGGCACCGGTGATGAACGGCAAGCCGCGC
>MFYY01000201.1:9455-22514 GCA_001787855.1 Candidatus Riflebacteria bacterium GWC2_50_8
AAATATTCGGTGGGATTTCTTATCGGCACGAATGTGTCGCTCTGGTCGATGGTTACTTATTCAATCGTCTATGATGATTTGAAAAAAGTGGTGAAGGCTGCGAAAGCTTTGAGTCTGGCGATTGCCGAGCAGATCAAGGATGTCGGCAAGCCTCTGCATGCCTTGCTGCCCGAAATACCAGATTCTTACACGGCTAAGGAAGTCGAGGCTTCCGTCGGCCCTGCAACCATAAAAGTCGGCTTCGGCAATCTTTCGGCCGATGGATTCAAGCTGATGACCAAGCCTTCGATCGACTTCAACTTCAGCTATCAGTCCGGCTTTGAAGACGCTGTAAAGCTCTATTTCAAAGGCAACTAACTGACAAAGCCGCAGAAAGGCCGGCAGCACCGATGTGCTGTCGGCCAGATATCAAGAGCATTCTGAATTCTGGTCATCGCATGTTTCATCTGTTGGCGCGAAAACCTTAGTTGCGGTAGAATCATACAGAAATAAGTGAGGAGGGTTTATGCGAACCAGTCATCTTTTGTTCGTTTTTCTTTTGGTAGCAATCGCTTTCTGCAGCTCTGTCCGGGCCGAAGACGCCTCTTTCCTGCCGACTGATGCGGTAAATGTTAAAATCGTTGCCGCGCCTGACAACGGGACCATGGCCATGATCGAGCAGAGCGGTCTGGTGCCATATAAGGGGCACAGCGCCAGCGACGCCAGCACTGCCTTTGAAACCGGCGAAGACGGCACGCAATACGGCAACAACGAATACACAAAAGTCAGCCTGAGCCTGCTGCAGTATTCGGCTGCCGCTAAGGAGGCTCTTGACCAGATGCTGCAGATTGCGCACCCTTCGCTGGCCCTGCAACAGGAAGAAGAAAGCGCGAAATCTGGCGGCACACCGCATGGCGATCTGCTGCTGAGTCGCTCGGTCAACCGCTTGACGGTCGATGATGGCGAAATGCTGCTGATAACCGATGCGATAAAGTGCGTCGAATCGCAGTATCCGAGCTATGTGCAGACGACCTGGCAATCTTACGCTGTTTCCGGAACCAGCATTATCAAGCTTTCTGGTAACTACAACAGCACCGACGCCAAGCTCGCCCGCCGTATCCACAAAGAAACCGTCGCCAACATCAAAAAGAGCACCACGCCAGCCGAGTAGCTCAAACCCATGAGTTTGCGGTCTTTATAAAATTATCTGTCATTTGGCGAAATCTGGATTATAATAGCCGCGAACTGACTGATATCTTTTGTTTCAGGAGATCTGCATGAAAATTCGCAATTTAACTCTGGTGTTTATCGTTCTCTTTATCGGCCTGGCTATTGCTGCGTCAGCGCAGGTCAAGGAAATTTCGGAGCCGTTGCTCGGCGTCGAACTCGATGGCGATGATTTTAGAATAACAATTTCGCAAAAGGGCGGAACCTTTAAGCATTCGTTCCGGTTTGATGTGCGAAAAAGCGGCGAAGAACAGTTCGTTACCGTGGTCAGAATCTCACGGGATGAATGCAAAATGGTGCCTCAGCGCGAAGTGCTGACTTTTACCGCCGAAGAGATCGGCATTGACGCCAATAAGCCGGTGGTTATCACCAATTCATTCCTGGGCTATGAATTCGGAGCCGACATGCGCCGCAACGAGCTTGAGAAAAAAGCTGAAGCGCCTGCCAAAAGTGAACCAGCCGCCCCGGCCAACTTGAAAGAGAAAGCCGCCGACGTGTTTAAAAAAATCGGCAGCGATTGATCACTCTTCTGCAGGGCCCCACAGGTGGCCCTGCAGCCAGATCAGCGCGTTAATGCAGTCGCCTTGTTTTGGCAGACTGCCCTGATCCAGGGTTTTTCCGGTCAGCAGCAGTTCAATCTCAATTTTTTCTCCACCAGAAGTCCTTGCAATGAGCGTTCTGATCAGCCAGAACTTTTGCTCCGGCATGGCAAAATCATACTCATGAACATCTTTGACCAGACCGCTGATTTCGTAATGGTCGGCACCAAGCTCTTCGCGCTGGTAAATTGCTTCCATAAATCCATCGGGGCCGGGCGTGACCGTTTCCAGATGATAGGCAAAACCGCGCAGAATAAAATGGTAAAGTGCTTCCTTTTGATAAATGGTACGATTGGCCAGGTAATGAGTATCGTAAAAAGTCATGCTCAGTTCTTCGTCTTCGCCGATATAGGCGAACAGCTGGGCTTCGAGACGGTTGGCGTAAAGCCGGGTTTCGAGCAGGCGGCAACGTTGTTTGACGCCATCGCCGATAAAAGGGAAAACTGCGATTAAAGAATTGCATTGCCCCTGCTGGTCGCTGCGAATGACGCTGGTCAGCCCGCACCGCGCCGAGGGCCATTGCAGCAGATGCCCCGCTGGTTCGCTGGCGTCGGGCGTGCGTGCCAGTTCCGGACGCAGTGAGGCGCAGGTGACTGCCAGCTGACTGCTGGTAATGATGCTGGTCATCGAGCCAAACAGTTCTTCGGTGTCTTTGTAAAACAGTTCAAGCTGGTCAAGATGCCCCGGCGAAGCGTCTTCGCTCAGTTCGGTAATAAAATCATCAAACAGAAATAACTTGTCACTCATTTTGCATCCAGCTGTTTTTCAATTACTTCTCGAAAACGGCTTTTACATTGGCGAGTTCTTTGATTATGCTGATCTGTTGCGGGCAGTGAGTTTCGCATTTGCCGCATTTGACGCAGTTGCTGGCGCGCGCCGATTCAGCAACCTGCATGCCATACTGAAATTTGATCGAGCTCTGAAAGCTCTCGTCAAGCAGATAATAACTGTTATACATCTGAAAATTCTTTGGGATATCGACGCCGGCAGGACAGGGCATGCAGTAGCCACAGCTGGTGCAGGGCACCTTGATGCGCTCTCCGAAAGCCGCCTGAACTTTGCGCATGATTTCTTTTTCGGCTTCTGAAAATGACTGCGCTTCAGCTTGTGCTGCAATGCGCAGGTTCTCTTCGACATGCTCCATTGCGCTCATGCCGCTTAAAACCACGGAAACGCGCGGATCATCAAACAGCCAGCGCAGCGCCCATTCAACCGGAGAGCGCTTGAAACCGGATGTTTCAAATACTTCACTGACGTTGGCCGGCAGGTTGCGGGCGAGCGATCCGCCGCGCAGAGGTTCCATAACGACTATGCCCAGACCGCGTTCGGCAGCGTAAGCCAGACCGGCTGTGCCGGCCTGGTAGTTCGTGTCGAGGTAGTTATACTGAATCTGGCAGAAAGACCAGTTGTAGGCATCGACCGTCGTTTTAAATGTCGGCAGATCGTCATGAAACGAGAAGCCGGCATGCCCGATGCGCCCGTCTTTCAGCGCGGCGTCGAGAAACCCGAAAAGATCGTGACTGGTCAGGTTTTTCCAGAAACCTTTGTTGATCGCATGCACCAGATAAAAGTCGATGTGATCGGTATTGAGCCGCTTTAACTGGTCATTCAGATACTTGTCCATGTCGGCGCGGCAGGTAATCAGCCAGCTCGGCAGCTTGGTTGCCAGCTGCACCCGGGCGCGATAACCATCTTTCAGCGCCTCTGCAACGAACGGTTCGCTCTCGCCGCCTTTGTCAAAGCCGGTTCCGTGGTAAGGGTAAGCGGTGTCGACATAATTGACGCCGTTATCAATGGCATGCCGCAGCATCTTCGTTGCTTCCGGAACGTCGATTTGATTGGAGACGCCACCGATGACCGGCAATCGCATGCAGCCAAAGCCGAGCTGAGAAGCCTTTACGCCTGTTCTGCCAATATTTCTGAATAACATGTTGTTGCCTCGCTTCTGCTTGATGGGCTGTTGTGATGTCTGAGCGCTCAGTATTACTGTTGCGTGCCGATGAGATATTGCAGTGGAAAGTGCAGCCGCAGCCGCCACGATCGTTCCGAATGGGTGGCGCCGCTGAACTCGCGATAACGCATGCCTTTGAACGCCGGCGCCCCTTTAGCGATCTCGGCAGCAAGTTTTCTGGCAGATGATATTGCTTCTTCGCCTTCGCGAGTGCCCATGTCAACCCAGATACGACCAGGGTAACCAGCGATGTTGTGTTCAAGCAGCCAGTTGATGATGGCGCCGTCGGCCCACCATATTGATGGCGACATGGCAATGATGCCTCCGAATACTCCCGGATGCAAGATGCCGGCATAAAGCGAAATCAGCCCGCCGAGCGATGAGCCGCCGATAAATGTGCTGTCGCGTTGCGGACGTGTGCGAAACTGCCCGTCGATGAGCGGCTTAAGCTCTTCGACAATAAATTTGACATAATTCTCGCCGTTGCCGCCGTTGTGCTTCGGATCGACAAACGGCGTGTATTCGCTCATGCGGTCGGCGGTGTTGGCGATGCCGACGATGATGGCTTCCTGCAGTTTCCCGGCGTTGCTGCCGGAGATGTATTCTGTCATTACTTCGTCGGCGCCCCATTCAATGCCGCCAAACGAGGTGTTCGCGTCGAAAAGATTCTGCCCGTCGTGCAGGTAGATGACCGGGTAACGCAGAGTCTGGTTGCGCGGGTAAGAAGGCGGCAGCCAGATGATCACATCGCGTGCCGGCTCGAGAAACTGCGATTTGACTGCTCGACGGATCGAATACCAGCCGGTGATGACTGGCTTTGTTGCCGGACTGGCAATCTGGTCGGCCCAGGCTTCGACAGTAAAGCGCTTGTTAAGCGTTGTTCCTGCGGTAATGTGAATTTTGCGGTTGGGAAGTTCTCTGCCCTGCGCCGTCTTTTCGACGTTGCTGAAACTGCCCCGGGTAAACTTGAATTCGACATCGCTGCCAACCGGCAGTTCTGCGTTGAACTCGAACAGGTTTGGCCCGATTTCTTTGAGCTGGGCACCTTTGCCGTTCCAGTTGCCGATAGCATCGTGGTTTCCGGTAATGAATATCTGCGCATCATCTGGCGTCGTCTTCGGCACGCTGACGATAAGACTACAATTTTCCGCCAGCACAGTTCCGGCCACCAGCATCAACATGCACAGCATTGCCGTGATTCTGAATATCTTATGAACGTCGGGTTGTCGCATCATGCCCACCTCGCAATATTTTTATCCACGCCACAGCGCAATGACTATTCTACCTCGAACCGCCTCGATTGACCACTACGCTGATTCGCAGAGTAAAGGCTTTGTTGGGATTTCGTCGCGAGGCGGCATAAGCGATATACCAGTGGTTCAATTTTTATAAGCAAATTTGCTAAGGCACTGGCCTTTTGATAAAACGGAAAATTATGACAATTGAACGGTACAGAAAACTTTTTTCACCGAGAAATGGTATTCATTACGAGAAAGAATTCTTGGCAGTGGAGAATCAGATGAAGCGTTACAAAATTATGCTATTTATTGTCTCTCTGTTCTTTGTAGCAGAGTTGGCTTTAATTCCAGCCGTTGCCGCCAATCCCTTTTCGGAAAAAAATCCTCTCGAACTCTCAAAAAACGCCGCAACCGGTGCGGCAAACACTGACGACAAACAGGCCAGTCTCAAATCAGGCTCTGTCGTAGATCGGCCATGTACATTGGCGGTTATGGCCGACCTGCACGCAAAACCGGCCAGCCTGCCCATGCTGCACAAGGCCATTGCCAGAGTGAATGCTCTGAAAGACCTTTATGCTCTCGCTATCGTCGGCGATCTTTGTAGTCAGCTTGGTACTCCGGCTGAATACGAAGTGCTGCGCCGTGGTCTGAAGGCTGCGGAAGTGCCTATGTATGCGGTGCCCGGCAATCACGACATTCTTTACCAGGATAATCTGGTCAACGGCGAAAAAAAACGCGGCTCACCCGCTGAAAAGAAGCATAAACAGGAAGTTTTCAAGAAAACTTTCAATCTAAAATCTCTCTATTATGCTAAAAAGGCGGGCGGGCATCTGCTGGTTTTTCTACCGAACGACACCTTGCAGGGCATTCCATGCGTTCTTCCTTCTGATGATGCCTTTGAATTCCTGCGCAAAACGCTGCGGGAAAACCGCGATCTTCCAACGATCATCTTTTGCCATGCTCCGCTGACTGGCAGTTACGGCGACAAAAAGACCATGCCGCCAATACAGGCAAACGTGCAGCCGGCCAGAAAAATTCAGAAGATTCTCAAGGAAAATCCACAGGTATATCTCTGGTTTTCCGGCCATCTGCACATCACACCCTCCCAGAAATATTTCAACTTTCCCGGAAACAAGGTTGGCGGCGTTACCGTCATTCATGTGCCGCCTTCGCAGATCAGCAACTCATGGGTACAGACCGTTAGACTGTCGCGCAGGGGAGCTACTGTCAGAACTCTCGATGTCAGAACTGGTAAATACCTCAAAAAGCACACCAGAGTTTTCAGGCCTGTTGTCAAAGGCAGTTCAGACGGCAAGAAAAATGAAGATGACAAGAATAAAGGTGATGACAAAAACCAGGCCGAAAACAAAGGTCTGAAAAAGGCGCGAATAGTAGTTGTTAATGCCCATTCCGGCGGCAATCGCAACCGGCCGGGGTTTGGCGACTGGCTGGCCGACCAGGAACCAGATATTGCCCTGGTCAGCGAATCAGTAGATATGCGTCAGCACATGCGCCAGGCTGGCAGAGTATACGACGCCGGTTCAGAAACCCGAGGCCGTCGTGAGGTTACCGTTGTCGTTCGCGACGGATTGCCAGTACCGACCCATGATCAGGGAAAGATCTCACCCGACCTCGGCATCGGTATCGCGCATGACCGCTGGTGGACGCGAGTACAGACGCGCGTCGCCGGTATTAAAGCGCGGGTATATTCGTTGCATCTCAACGCGGTTATTCAGCAGAGCACCGGTGAACCCCGCGCCGTCGATCGTTGGAACGTTACCCACGAAGGTCTTGTTGAACTCGAAAAGCAGTGGCGCAAAGACACCAAAGACGGTTGGGCTGTTATCGTTGGCGGAGATCTCAACTGGAACAATTCGCGCAAAAATGCCAACTCGCATCAAATGGCGCCTGGTCGTATATTCAAGAGACTAGGCCTGACTTATGTCACTAATGAACTGATGTGGCTGGCCTGGACACCAGAAACCCACAAGTCGGTCAAGCGCGTTTCCATGCCTCCGACAAGCATTCCCGGCCTCTTTGCCGGGGAACACCCCGCTTTACGCATTGATCTGCAGGCCCGCAAACAGGCCGATGACAACGATCCCGACCCAGAAGAGTCAGAACACAATATTTCAGATGAAGAGGCCGAAGACGAAGAATCTGCCTCGCCTGGCGATTCAGTTGATCCCGACGACTACGAAGATCCTGAAGAAGCCGACGAAACTGATGCTGCCGATGAGGCTGCTTCAGCAGAAGGTTCGACAGACGAAAGCGATTCATCTGAAGCCGAAGAACCGGCCAGTACCGAAGAATCTGAAGCCGGCGAAGATATTGATGAATCTGCATCTTCAGGTGAACCCGAAGAATCTGCAGGTGCTGAATCAAAAGACCCGGACGAAGAAGACAAAAATTCACCAGGGCAGCAGAGTGCAAACGAACAAGAAACCACCAGAGAGATGCTGGCAGTCGTCGAAAGACTGATTGAAGTGCTTGGTCAGCTGTTAAAAGGTCTCTGGTCCGGCGTTGTAAAAATGCTGCCGATATAACGTTGTTTGCCGCAGAATGCCTTAAAGTGCCTCTCTTAAAGGTATAAACCGCTGCTGGTAGATTTATTCTGCCAGCAGCTGTTCATAAACGCGCAAGGCTGATTCCGAAAAACAGCAAAAAATGACTTCTTTAAGTGACGAATTGCTGGCTACGAAAGCGCGCACTGTGCTGACTGCAATTTCTGCGGCTGCTTCCTGCGGGTAGCCATAAACGCCGGTGCTGATACCCGGAAATGCGATTGAAGTCAGGCCATGCTCAACCGCCAGTTCGAGACTTCGTCGATAACATGAGGTCAGCAGCGCAGGTTCATTGCTGTTGCCGCCGTGCCAGACCGGGCCAACCGTGTGAATAACGTGCCTGGCTTTGAGCCGGTAGCCTTTGGTAATTTTAGCATCACCAGTTCGACAGCCGTTGAGTTGGCGGCACTCCTGCAAAAGTTCCGGCCCGGCCGCGCGATGAATGGCGCCGTCAACCCCGCCACCGCCGAGCAACGTCGTGTTGGCAGCGTTGACAATCGCATCAGTGGCCAGGTCTGTTATATCGCAGCAGACTGCATTAATTCTGGTCGACATGTCTGATTTTCCTGAACGAAATACAGGTGTTCAATGACTACTTTAGCGAGTTCTCGCGACAACCGCCAGCAATGAACTACGCTTCAACTCGAAAAAAGCATACTTCGTTCGTTCAAACTACTTTTTGTGGCTGCTCATCAGATCGATCATGCCGGTAACACCCCAGCTTCTGAAGCGCTCGACCTCTTTGGCAACGTCGGTTGGGTCAAAGGTTGAGGTGCTGTTCCAGATCGAGACCTTGCCGTATGGTTCAAGCTTTTTAACCAGCTCAGGGGTGACCCATTCGGCTCGCATCGCATACATGACTGGCTTTCCGGCAGCTTTGGCGTATTCGATCAGACGGTCAGCAGCTGCCATGGTGTATTTGCCGTCTACGCTGCTTCCACCGCCCGGAGACAGTTTAATGCGGCAGCCGGGAAACGCCTTGCGGATAGCTTTTATACGCGCGTCGCTTTCTGCCTTTGGCCCGCTTCCTGGCTGGGTGATATTGATATTGAGAATCAGCCTGCGTTCATCTATGTTGTATTTTTTGAGAATAGCCAGAACTCCATCAAGCGCTGAGTTATCCTTGAGATCGACCTTGATGCCGCGATCCGACCTGGCGACGATTCTGACCCAGTCTTCGAAAAGCATGCCATTGGTCTGAAATGAATCGTGCGCGGTCACCGGCCTTGGCTCGCCGTCAATGAATGGAGCATACTGACGCAAAGGCCCTTCTGGCCTGACGTCGCATTCGAACCAGTTGCAGTCACTTTCGAGTGCCTTTTTAAGTTCGCCGTAAGTGTTGGTATAATGGGCGTTTACGACATTGGCAATATCGCCGTCGAGTGGCCAGCCTTTGTGCTTATTTTTTTCGGCGAGCTCTTCGAGTTTTTTACGGTCTTTGTCGCTCAGAGTCTTTTGCTTGAAAAAGGCCCTGATTCGCGTCAGTTTCGGAACTATTTTGCAGAGCTCATTAAAGCCGCGGCTTACCTTGTCCTTTTTGTCCTTAACAAAGCCGACAACTGAGCTGCCGAATGATTTGAGCCCTGACAGCAGGCCACCTTTCTTTTCTTTGACAGGCTCTGCTGACTGGCTGCTGTCTCTATCGATTTTAACCTGGTCATCAGCTGCCGTCAGAGGATTTGCCGCTGTAACCGCCTGTGAGCACAGACACAGAATAATCAATATGCCGGGCAGCAGATACTTCATAAATTCCTCCCGAAACATTTTCATTCCTCCATATTACCACGCCCGTACCCCAAAAGTTTTTACAGGCTAGTGGGCGGAAGCCAGAATTTTTTTCAGTTCGGCGACTGGATCGAGAACAGTCTGGCTGGCAACCGGGTCGGTTTTACTGCCTGCCTGCTGCATTATGGCGATGCAGTCAAACAGGGCTTTTTGCCCGATTTTCCTGCGAAAGCTCTCGACCTGTTCGGGAATGACAAAGCCGATTGAACTCTCGGTTTCGCAGATTTTCTGCTCCATCAGCAGGCCGCGCACTTTTTGCCAGTCAGCTGTCGCAACCTTGCCATTGCTAACACCAGTAAAAAACTGCAACGAAACCTTTTCGACGTCTTGCAGATCGATTTCTTCGGTGGTTGCGATTGTTCTGACATGGTTGGCCAGGCTGGTGTGCAGCAGCGCCAGCAGCAGCGGACCGTCGTAAAAAGAGCGCAGAACCGCAAAACCGCTCATTGCTGGCTGCGTGCCATCGGTAACTCTTTGCGCGAAACCGCTTACTTCGGCGACCAGTTCTCTGTTTCTCGCATCGTCGATAATGAAGCGCTCAGCGAGACTTTTACCCTGCCAGTTCAGACAGTCTGCCATTCCCTGCCGCATGGTAAGCATACCGCGCCATGCGACAAAAGCCAGAGTGGCACAACCACAGGCAATTACCAGCGCAGCAATTTTTGCCCACTTCATACAGATTCAGCCTTCTGAAAAAAAATGTCTCCGCAAATTATAGCATTGGGTATAATACCATTCACATTTAAAACGTTCATATCATAATCGTGATGACAGACCTCGCACAAAGACGCAGAGCCACAAAGAATATAGCTTGTCGCCATCCTGGCTTACGCGACATCAGACCATCCATGGTCAAGGTCGCTTGTCGCCATCCTGGCTTACGCGACATCAGACCATCCATGGTCAAGAAAATGAGAATTTTTTCGTGTCTTTGTGGCTCAGTGCGAGACTCTTCTGTGGCAAGCTCAAAGCCTCATTTTTCGACAGTATGCACGAATTAAGTAGGATTGGTATAATTTGTGTAACAGTGATTATACAATCATAACGATTACGAGCACGAACGAGTGCTGCAGTTAGTCCAGAGAGCGGGGTTGCAATGAGGCGAAATCTGTTTTTATATCTGACCACTTTTTTGTGCGGCGCTGCCATAATGGGCGTCGAAATTGCGTCGAGCCGCTTTCTTGCGCCTTATTTCGGGTCTTCGATGATCACCTGGACCGTCATTATCGGCGTAATCCTTGTTGCCATGAGCCTCGGGAACTTTATCGGCGGCCGCCTCGCCGACCACAGCGACCCCGAGCGCAGGCTGTATCAGCTCATTTTCTGGGCCGCCATCTGGGTTGCGCTGATTCCTGTCGTTGGCAAGTTTCTCATTGCAGCTATCGCCGGCGCCGCTATTTTCCTGTTTCCAGGGAACCCTGTGCTGGCCGGCAGCATGCTGTCGTGTGTGCTGCTTTTTGCTGTTCCCTGCCTGATTCTCGGTGCGGCTTCTCCCTGTATGATCAAGGCGGCTACGCAGAACCTTGACAGCAACGGGCGAATCGCCGGCGAAATCTACGGTTTGTCGACGCTGGGCAGTATTTGTGGCACTTTTCTGCCGACTTTTGTGACCATACCGATTTTTGGCACCGACCGGACCTTTTACCTGTTTGCCGGTGTTTTATGTGCCCTGGCAGTTGCCAATGCCCTGCGCAGCCGAAGCGGGGAAAAAAGTGCGATCGTGGCCCTTCTGCTTATAGCGGCCATTGCGCTGTCGCCATTTTCGGTGCCTTTCGCGTTCTGGGACAAACCGCTTCTCGAAACCGAGTCGGCCTATAACTACCTCCTGGTTAAGGAAAAAGACGGAGGGCGCACCCTGTCTACTCATGTTGTTCTCGGCACGCAGTCAATGTATTCAGCAAAATCCGGGCTGACCGGGCTTTATTACGATCTCGCGCTGCTTTCTTACTTTTTTCTGCAGTCTGACGGCAATAACGAACGTCTGCCGGTGCTGATTCTGGGTTTTGCGACCGGTACTTTTGCCAAGCTGTCGCGTCAGTTTTTTCCGGAAACCCTGATCGACGGCGTCGAAATCGATCCCGAAATTGTCAGGCTCGGCAGAGAATATTTTGATCTTAACGCTGATGATGCGCAGGTTTTTGTCGAAGATGGCCGCGTGTTTCTTACACGAACCGACAAAAAGTATCGGGTTGTTTTTCTCGACGCTTTTCAGGATGTGACTTATCCGTTTCACATGGCAACACATGAATTTTTTGTCGAACTTGCCAGCAAACTTGAAGATGATGGGGTTCTCGCTATCAACATCAATATGCGCTCGCAGCAGCAGCCAGATTTGTGCAGTTATCTGACTGGAACCCTCGCCGGCGTTTTCCCGACAGTAATGCTTTGCGAGCACCCGCACTATTACAACCGCATCATTTTTGCTTCGAAGAGCCCGCAGTTGCAAACGATGTTTGCTGAACGCATCAGAAACTTGTCTGAAGATCACCCATTGTATGATCTGGCTGTGCAGGCCGCGCCAGGGTTGCGTTTGGCTGAAAAGTCTCAGTATGTGCTGACCGACGATCTGGCACCGGTAGAAGTGACCGGGTTCAGAATACTAAATCAGCAGATCGCCGGAGCTTTTCGCGAAATTCTGATCAGGGTAATTCTACGTCTTAAAGACAGCATGGTCTGAGTCTTTGCGCGCTCCCGGCTTTCTTACTCCTTTTCAGGCAGAGCTGTTGCAGTCGCGTTATGCTCTTCAGCATTGCGAATCTCGTCGAGGATAACTTCGATGTTCGGCCCGCTTATCTGGGCTTCACCACCAGTAATGCGCGACTGAATAACCGGAGCCGAGATCACGCGGTCGCCATATACAATGGCCAGTTGCTCACCGATATGATTTGCAGTGAAATCAGCAAAAAGGCTCGCACCAGCTGAATCAAAAGAGATTTTGATAATATTTGTATTCATTTCATCTTTGTCGAGCTGTGCTTCTTTAACGTTTTCTCCAAGAATTGCCGGTGTTTTGTCGAGCTTGTAATACATGGCCGACCGTGACTTGGTCGCTGGCTCAAAAAGCACGAGTTCGCGCTCTGAGTCTATTGGCTCAAGCTGAACAGCGCTGATAGCCTGATCTTTGACCAGATGAAACCGTATTCCGGTCTGAATTTTTTTGAGAAACTCAAGATTGCGTGTTTGCGCAATCCTGCCACGGAAAATAAGCGAACCGATTGCCGCCAGAACGATCATGACAGTTACCATCACAATCAACACCTGCGGCGATGCCTGCAATTCCTGCTGACGCTCAACTTTCTGATGGCCTGATTTCCTGGTTGAATCGGTGGCGTTGCTGAATTCATCGTGGTCGTAATTGCGGTTCTGGTCAGTCATTATTTTCTCCTGCCCGGCAGATTCTGCAACAAATGATACAGCAAAACCGGGTAATGCTCTATCGTTATCAGTCATTGTTCTGAAATTCTCTGCGGTGTATAATTTCATATCAGGCAATTTGAGGGATAACTACATGGCAGAAAGCAAAACGAAAAACGCGATTATCGTTGGTGCAACTTCTGGAATCGGACTGGCGCTTGCTGAACAGCTGGTCGCAAGGGGTTGCCAGCTTGGCATCACTGGTCGCCGCCACGAATTGCTTGAAGAGTTCCGGAAGAAGCACGGAGAAGGCGTGTGCTGGCGCTGCATGGATGTCTGCGACCCTGATGCGGCCACGACTG
>MFYY01000202.1:0-7044 GCA_001787855.1 Candidatus Riflebacteria bacterium GWC2_50_8
TAATGTTATCAAGAACACGGCGGGCATTCTGCAAGGCCGCCTGTTCTTCGTCAGAGCGTCCTTCACTGCAGGCATTTCTGGCGGTTTCCAGAGACTGCGCGAACGGTGCGAACTCGCCGAGAACAAGCCATTTGCGATCTATCTGACTATCTGCAGCAATGCTGATGCCACCATGAAATAAACCTGTAACCAGGCACAACAAAAAGGTCGACAAAAGAACTCTTCTCACTGGCAGGGCTCCTCTTTACTCTCTACTTATACCCGAGGTCTGCAAGGATTATACTATGTCTGCGCCGGGCGTTTCAAGAGTTAGATTTTCAAAAGCCTGCTGAAGTATTTTAACGAGAATTACTGGTTGGCGATTTGTCAGTCGGATAAAAAACAGGCAATAATTCTGTTCAGAATACGTTAAAATACATGGCAACGGTCTTTACCAACAAAGGAATACGATGTCGCGATACGATCTTATCGTCATAGGGGCAGGGGCGGCTGGAATGATGGGCGCGATAACTGCTGCGCGCAACGAAAGCAGAGTGCTGCTGATCGAGAAGCAGAAGCGACCTGGCGCCAAACTGCGCGCCAGCGGCGGCGGGCGCTGCAATCTCGCCAACACACTGAGCAACGACAAATTCATTGCGCAATTCGGCCGCGAGGGAAAGTTTATGATTCCGGCCCTGCGAGCGCTTGACCACGTTGCGCTTGTCGAGTTTTTTGCCGGAATCGGCGTCGAATGCCACGCTCCTGATGGTTTCAGGTTTTTTCCGGTGACGCATCAGTCTGACACTGTTGCTGCAGCGCTAGAAGCCGAGATAAAGCGACTTAATATTGAGCTTGTGTGCAATCAGAAAGTACAGAAACTCAACCACGAAAACGGCACAGTAACCGGCGTGGCAACAGACACTCAGAGTTTTGAAGCCAGCAAGGTTATCATCGCCAGCGGCGGACCTGGCTACCCTTCGCTTGGCGCCGATGCCAGCGGCTATGATCTGGCGGCGGCAACCGGCCATCAGATAAATGAGTTGTTTCCGGCCATGTTGCCGCTCAAAACCCGAGAAACATGGGTCGGCAAATGCCGCGCCGACACTGTCGGCAAGGTCGAAATGCACATAAATCTGCCCGAAGCAAAAAGACTGCACGCCAGAGGCGATCTGATTTTTACCGAAAACGGCATTCGCGGCCCGGTTGTGCTTGATTTCTCGCGCGAAATCACGCCGCTGCTCAAAAAATATGGTGAAGTACCCCTGCTGGTCAACCTCTGTCAGGGCATGAACGAAGAGCAGATCAGGGCCCGCATCAAAAAAGCGCAAACCGGCCAGCCGAAGGGCAGTGTCGCAGATTTGCTGGCAGTCTTTATCAACCGACCGCTGGCGCGCGAGCTAAGCAAGCTTACAAACATCGACCCTGATCTGCCTTATAGCAAGTTACCCGGCCAGCAGCGCGACAATCTCATAAAACTGCTGGTCGCTACACCCCTGACCGTGACCGGTCACGATGGCTTTGCTGCTGCCATGGTCACCCGTGGTGGCATTTCGCTTAAGCAGATTAAACCAGAAACACTCGAAAGCAGGATGATAAATGGGCTCTATTTCTGCGGTGAAATCGTCGACCTCGACGGCCCCTGCGGCGGCTTCAACCTGCAATGGGCCTTTTCCAGCGGCCATCTCGCCGGTCTGCTGAAGTAACGAAAAGTTCGCGGCCGGCAATCACGCTTGCTGATTTTCTTGCCACAAAAGCGTATGGCAATCCTCCTTTGCAATTACAGCCAAAAAAGGATTTAGCGTTTCGCTGATTTTTTGGTAAAATTGTACCAGAAACAGATATAAGACTGATTTGAACGTGTCAGATTAGCAAGTGCAGAGCGGAGAGAAAATGGACATTGAGAGAACATGCCACCCAGAAACTCTTCAGCTTCAAAATGAAGAGGCAATGTCATTTGCCGGCTTCAGTGATCAGGGAAAAACTGATCTCAATGAACAGGTGGCCCGTTACCGCGACTTTTCGGCCAGTTGCTTTTTGCAGGAGATGGCGGTTGTAATCACCTTATTGGTATGTTTTGCTCTGGGCTATCTTCTCTGCTATATGACGGGTCTTAAGTATGGTACTTTTCTGCACGGCAAAATTCTTTATGCGGTCTTTGTATTTTTCAATGTCTATGCTGCCGGTCAGGCATTTTACAGCTGGGCAACCCTGAACAGCAAAAGCGTTGCCCGCGATTATATGTTTTTCTGGGCGGTGGCTTTTACCGGCGCGGCGCTTGGTAACTCGATTGATTATTTACTCTGGATCAGCGAAACAGCCCTGTTCAAGCAAAACTTGCTGACAAATCTGATTTTCGTTTTTTCTCTGATCCTGTCTTTTCCGGGCATTTATTTTCTTGCTCAGGTCTGCCAGGTAAAAATTACCAGGCAGCCAATCCTCTATTTTCTGCCCATTGTCGTAACCTTCGCGATTATTCCAATATATATGAATCTTGAAATGCTGAGAAATGTATTCAATGCAGGTAGTATTGAGAATGTAGGCAAAATTCCCAATCTCAAAGAATTCCTTTTCGGCGTTTTATATTCGCTGGTAAGTGGCTACATTTCTTCTGTGAGCCTTTTTATCTGGCAGACGGGAAAGGGCCGCCTTATTCATTCAGCCCAACTGATCGGAATCGGCACCGTTATTTTCAGCTTCGGCTGCGCAATCTACGCTGGACTTTTTCCATCTGTACCATTGCTTAATATTCCCGGCAACCCGGTTCACATTCTCATCGCCCTTGGCTATGTACTGGTAGCGCTCGGCCTCAGACGAACCCAGAAAACGGTCAAAACCCTTTTGCATATAGAAGAAGATCGGCTACCGCCTGTGGTGACACTCACTGAAATTTTTGGAGAAAATGAAGGGCTTGCTGTCTACAAACGCCTCGAGAACCATGTAAGAGCCACCCTGCTGGAACTGATGAAATCTCGCGAAGAAACGCAGCTCAAACAGGAAGAAATCGGATTGCTAGAACATGAAATCCTGCTCAGAAAAGCAACCGAACATGAACTGCTTATTGCAAAAGAACGCGCCGAAGAAGCCAGTCGCGCCAAATCAGAATTTCTCGCACTGATGAGTCATGAGCTCAAAACGCCCTTGACGGCAATTAAAGGTTATAGCGCCCTGTTAAAGGACAAGACCCTGGAAAAGCTTATAGAATGTCAAAAGATTGCAAGCGTTGCCGGTGAGATAGAAGTTAATTCAAATCATCTCGAGCAGATGGTCAATGACCTACTGGAATTTTCTCAGCTCGAAAGCGGTAGTATAAAATATGAAAAAGAGATTTTTTCTCTAAATGAAATTCTTAACTATATCAGGTCGATCAGCAATACCCAGCAAAGAACCTCCAGTTGCCAATATACAGAAATCATACCCGATGAATCGGTTAAAATCGAAGCAAACAGACAGGTTCTTCAACAAATCATCACCAATCTTCTGGTCAATGCTTTCAAGTTTTGCAATCAGACCAGTGTGACTCTAGAAATTAAACAGTCTGCTAACGATCTGATGATAGTTGTATCAGACAAGGGTATCGGAGTATCAGAGGATCACCAGCAAAAAATCTTTGATGCTTTTTACCAGGTAAGTCTCGGCACCAAAAGAAAATACGGTGGAATTGGTCTTGGCCTGAGCATAGTAAAAAAACTGGTGACCTGGCTCAACGGCAGCATAAACCTTGAAAGCACGCCAGACCAGGGAAGCCGCTTTGAAGTAACTCTCCCGGTTGTAGTTGTCTGAGCCCTACCAGCTTTCTATCATCTTATATATCAGAAGCGTGTCCCGCACACCCCCAGAAACAACGCACAAAGCTTCTTTGCATGAGCAAAAATAGCCGGCATGCAAAACACCAAAGACTGTAGTAAAATATGCATGCAATTTTATAAATATAATTCTCGGAGGTCATCATGCAGAAGGAACGTAAAACAAAGGTAATCGAAGTTCTCAACAAAGCCAGATCAATGGAACTCTACGCTATTCATCAGTATATGAATCAGCATTACGGTCTTGATAATTCTGACTACGGCGAGCTTGCAGCCAAGGTTAAGCTTATCGCCATCGATGAAATGCGGCACGCAGAAGCATTTGCCGAAAGAATCAAGGAACTCGGCGGTGAACCAACTACCGATGCCGCCGACAAGGTTAAAAAAGGCCAGACCGTTAAACAGGTTTTTCCGTTCAACGCCAAGGTTGAAGATGACACTATCGACGTTTACAACCAGCTCCTGCTGGTCTGCCGCGAAAACGGCGACAGCATCTCGATGAAACTGTTCGAACAGATCATTGTTGAAGAACAGGCGCACTACAACTACTTCGACAACATCAAAGACCACCTCGAAAATCTCGGCGACACCTTTCTGGCCCGCATTGCCGGCACTCCCGCCGACACCGGCCCGGCTTCAAAAGGCTTCGCCAACCAGCCCTGACCTGTCTATACGCACAGTCACAGCGCCCATAATCGGGCGCTGTTATTTTTTGCATTACTTGCAAATATGGTATAATAGCAGCATGAAACGCGTCATACTGGTAATTCTTTTAATTCTCGGCCTGTGCCAGGGCTTCTGTCACGAAGACCCGGAATTGCTTCTCTGCCGGGTAAGCGATGAAGATCATGGTCTTAAAGAATCGGTTTCTTCCGGTGAGATTCTAAACAGCCCGAGGCCCGCTCTGCGCTTTAATCAGCTTTTTGCAGCCAGCCGGCAACAGCCTCTTCAGATACAGTCACATAAGCAGAAAACATTGCAAACACCCACAGTAGCGCGATTTTCTACCGCCCGTGGGTATAATCGTCGCATTGATGACGCCATTCTTCCAGATGAATGGGGTCTCGTTATTTTGCGATTCCCTCGCAGCGACGGATAATCCTGACCAGCACCAGGCTCGATTAATAACATCCCCTTAGATGCGATTTTCTTATTCAAGAAAGTCGTCAGCTGGTTACTTGAAAGGATTCCGTCATGGAAAACAAACACTCAGAACAAAGCCCGCTTGATAACAACGAAAAACCATCAAACGTCATCGTCGATATCGTTATAAAAACACTTGCCACACTCGCCATCGGTGCGCTGGTCATGTACTCAGGACTGATCTGACAAGACCTGTCGCGCAATGACCTTCGATGAAAGGGGCCACACTAAGTTCCGTGGCTCCTTTCATCCTGATTCATCCTGATGGTTCTATTCATTCAATCGCTCATTTCACGAGGTTAAAACATGATTTTCAAACTCGAACTCGGTTATCTGGAAATTGCTGCCATGATCGGAGCAGGGTTGTATCTGCTTACTATCGCCGCCGACTGGCTGGTCAACGGTGCTTCCAATCTTGCGAAGCGCATCGGCGTTTCTTCGCTGGTCATCGGGCTTACCGTTGTCGCATTCGGCACTTCAATGCCTGAACTGGTAGTCAGCGTCGACGCCAGTATGGCCGGCAATCCCGGCATAGCAGTCGGTAACGTTGTCGGTTCCAACATCTTCAATATCGCTTTAATCCTTGGCATTGCGGCACTGATCCATCCGATCGCATGCAGTAAAACTGTAATACGTCGTGATGTTCCAATCATGATCGCAGTTACCGGTCTTTTCTGGTATCTTTCGCAAGACCGGCTCATCTCAAGAAACGAATCAATCACCCTTTTCTGCCTTCTCGTAATTTACACCCTCTACTCTTACTTCAAGGCCCGCAAAGAACCGCAACCTGAAGGCAATACCGACACGTCGACCGGCGCACCAACCACTCTAAGAACTGAAATCATGCTTATTGTCAGCGGGCTTGTCGCCATGATCGCCGGATCAAAACTTCTTCTGCAAGGTTCGGTCGCCCTGGCCAAAGCAGGCGGAGTATCAGACGAAGTAATCGGTCTGACGCTCATCGCTGCCGGCACTTCGCTTCCCGAGCTCGCTACATCAGTGGTTGCAGCAATGAAAGGACAGCCAGATATTGCTATTGGCAACGTCGTCGGCTCAAACATTTTCAACTTACTCGGAATTCTTGGGGTTGCCGGCGTGATACTGCCCCTTGAAGTCTCAGAACACATGGCTAAAATCGACTGCCCGCTGATGTTTGTTATCAGTCTCGGATGTCTGCCCATAATGCGCAGCGACCTTAAAATCACGCGACTGGAAGGACTGATCCTGATCGGAGCATATCTCGGCTACACCTGGGTGCTCTTCCAGACTCCGGCATAATAGCCTGAGCACAGGCCGCTAATCAACGACCGGGAGTTTCGACGAGATCCTGCCAGTATTTTTTGGGAATGAACTTCTGCTGTAGAGCGAGGTTCAGTCGTTCGCGCACCGCGATGCTGTCGAAAAAGCATTGCCATAAACCCTGCGTGGCATCTTCTTCGGGGGAAGCGGCCGGCAGGTCAGCAGCCGCCCGTTCGATTATTGTCCAGGCGCGCATGTCGTAGATAGCAGCCAATTCGCGCTTGCGGTCATGAATGATCCACTGCTGGTCGGCAAAACGCTCAACAAAAAACGGCGCCAGAATGGGCAAGATAAAGTTATCTGAGTTTATTGACGCGTAATAAAGATTCACGCCAATAGCGCGAAAGCGCAGCAGCCCCATGAAACGGTGCCTTTCGAAAACCACCTTGTGAGCCAGCCGGTGTATGCGCTGAACCCGCTCATCAGTCATATGGCTTTCGACAACACCGCGCTTTTCGAGTGCCAGCAGCAGATAACGGGCAATTGCCAGTTCTATGCCCGGCGCCTCAGAGAGAAACGCGTGCCAGGCATTCTGCCATGTTTCGCGCGACACCCCGGAAAGCCTGAACACCTCAGGATCATAATTACCCTGTTGCACAGTAACTGCCTTTTCCGACTGGTCTTCGTCAGCAGCAAACAACAAAGGCTGCCGTGAATTATCGCGCTCAATGCCATCTGGCAGTTGTTGCCGCTTCAGATATGGCGCCAGAACAGATATCAGACCATAAAATGAACCATCATATCGCAGAATATTCATCAGAATTGCCCTGTTACCGCTTCTTTCCAGATTTCTGGCTGAAAGCCCGGAAGGTCGTTTAAA
>MFYY01000202.1:7065-20188 GCA_001787855.1 Candidatus Riflebacteria bacterium GWC2_50_8
TCACCGGCCAGTAGACGCCGCCGCAGCAACAACGGTTCGAGCCCGAGATCGCCAGACGCCGAACCAGGTGCCGACAGAAAATATCTGGCCCTTTTCATTACCACACCAAGTTTTATCAGATCATCATAGCTCAGCCGGCCAACTCTGCGCGCGCGCGCAATACGCTGCGCCGAAATCATGCCCAGACCCGGCACGCGCAGCAGCATGTCAAAATCAGCACGGTTAACATCAACCGGAAACTTCTCCGGATGCCGCAATGCCCACATAATTTTGGGATCAAAATCGTTATCAAGAGCCGGTGGGCCATTTTCGAACAGTTCATCAACCGAAAAGCGATAAAAACGCAGCAGCCAGTCGGCCTGATACAGGCGATGTTCGCGCAGCAACGGCGGTGCCTGCGACGGCTCTGGCAACCGCCGGTCATGGTTATACGGAATATAAGCCGAATAATACACACGCTTCAGCTGCATCTTTTTATACAGGCTCTCCGAAAGCGTGAGAATCTGGCGATCGTCTTCGGGACTGGCGCCGATAATCATCTGCGTACTCTGCCCGCCCGGTACAAAGTTAACTCCACCCGACGCCGGCCTTTGCTCAACTAGAGAACGGCCGCCGCCAGAAACGGCAGGCAGCCCTGATGGCAGCAGCAACTGCTGATTCTGTTTCGGGTTGTATTCCTGGTGCCAGTCGCGTATTCGCTTCATCGGCAGCAGAATCTGTTCTTTCGATTTATCGGGCGCCAGCAATTGTAAACTGTTCTGACTCGGCAGTTCAATGTTGACGCTCATGCGGTCAACCAGAGTGCCGGCCTGGTAGATCAGATCAGGGTCAGCACCCGGAATGGCTTTAATATGTATGTAACCGCCGAAATTATGAACTTCGCGCAGCAGGCGAACAGTTCTGATCAGCAGTTCCATCGTGTAATCAGGGTTGCCAAGCACGCCTGAACTTAAAAAAAGACCTTCGATATAGTTGCGTCGGTAAAACGAAATAGTCAGTTCAGCAAGTTCTTCAGGGGTAAAGGTGGCCCGCTCGACATCATTACTGCGTCGATTCACACAGTAAGCGCAGTCATAAGCGCAATAATTGGTAAAAAGCACTTTAAGCAATGAAATACAGCGGCCATCAGCTGCCCAGCTGTGACAAATACCGCTGGCCGCCACGTTACCAAGACTGCCAGGTATGCTTTTTCGAGAACTGCCGCTTGATGCGCACGACACGTCATACCGCGCCGCCGCCGACAATATTCTGAGTTTGTCGATAACTCCAGACAGTCGCTCCTGCGGCCGATCGGAACACTTATCAAGACCACAAATCATGTTCGCCATTTATTCGCCTCTTCTGCTTTAATTATAGGCGAACAAAAGGCGAATGTAAATACCTGTTCAAAAAATTTGTCTTGCCGGCAACTGGCTGCTAAAAATTATCTTTAACTATTTCCAGCCGCTTTTCAGCATGAATCAGGGCGCGATTATTTCAACGATATTCACACCTGCTCCTATGTCACATAAGAATTGCATAGTCAATCAAGTTCAGTATCTAACAGACTTAGCAGACATAGTAAGGGCGCTGGCGGGCTTCTAAAAAGCTTTCTGGAGCAAAAATAGCCTTTATTCCGGCTGCCTGATAACTCTGAATCCGGTAACTTCGTTGCCTAAGAAAGGGTCCTGGTTGACTCGGTGAGCAGAACAAAAGGGTAAAGGAAGAGCGCAAAACCAGCTACCGCCGCGACTTACCCTATATCTTTCATCGTCAGGGCCTTTGGGGTCTGTATCAGGACTCACACGGTAATATCCTGGGTCATAAAAATCCCAGCACCATTCGCTTACATTGCCGATCATGTCATAAAGCCCGAAAGCATTTGCCAGTTTTGTACCAACCGTTTGCGGTCCTCTGTTTGTGTCGGATGGATCTGGATTGCATCTCTGGTTAGAATTGCGGCCATACCAGGCATATTTCATCATCTCAGCTTCATCATAGCTGTCGGCCCAAAAATACATCGAAGTAGTTCCGGCTCGGCAGGCATATTCCCATTCGGCCTCTGTCGGGAGACGAAAACCTGTTCCTGACCAGTCGCAAACAACTATGTCTGAATCTTCTATCGTTGTGCTGCCTATTTGATTAGTGTAACATGGTTGAAGCCCCTGATTAAGGCTCAAAGCATTGCAGAAACGCACGGCATCAAACCAGGAGACCGTTTCCACCGGTTGCTTTGCTGTTTCAGGAGAAGTTCCTTCAAGTTCCATGCTTTTTGAAACAAATTTAGAAGGGTTCACACCCATGATTTGCTGATACTGTTCTTGCGTGACCTCACATTTACTCATGTAAAAAGGCTTGCTGATTGTTACAGAATGTAGATATTCCCGCCCTTTATGGCCGATTTCTGTATCAGGGCTCCCCATGGCAAACTTCCCCGCCGGGATCTCGACGAATATCATTATCGGACCTGCTTGAGCATTCAGTGAAATCTCAATGCTTTTCTTTGGCTGATTGCCGTTCGCCGATTGATCTCCTGAGCATTTCAATGAAAGTATCATGATAAGAATCAGCACTATCGGCAATACAAAAGATTTTTTTTTGGACATGCTTTCTTCCTTTACAGTGACAAAAATTGCTATTGCTGAATAGATCAGCGTTTAGAAATGCTCGAAAAGTAAAATGAACTAACCCTTCGGTCGGCGACCCTTTTTTATCAGTGGGCTGGAGCAATAACGTTTTCTAAGTCTGGTTTCCAGAACGGCGGGAGTCCGGGCTTGTTCAGCCATGCATCAAAAATTTGGTTGGCCCCGGGAAGCGATCCTGTATTCTGTTTCAAGGTGCTCAGAAATTCGTTGAAGGTTATCGGATCTTTAAAACCATACTTTTTCAGAAGCGATAGCTCGACTTTTTTCATGACAGCATCGCCAACACAATGCCTAAGCGTCAAAAGGAAAAGCGGCATTTTGTAATAAGCATATCTTGATAAATTTGGATTTTCTTTCGTAAGGCTGGCGATCGCCACGTCTGTTGCTTCCGGAATTTTTCGTAAAATCAGTGCCCATAGGTCGATTGCCTTACTCATCAGGCTGCTTTCAAGAATTGAATTTGCGCAGAGAATCTCACCATAGCAGGTCATTCCTTCTGTAAAGAGCTTCCTGTCAAAACCGGTTCCACGAACCATCTGACATATGTACTGGTGATAAATCTCATGGGCCAGCAATGAGGCAGGAGCAGGAGACATCTCTTCTGGTGATTTGGTGAAAACATCCTCACCATTAATGAGAACGCGGCCGTGTGTTGTTGAGTAGTTATTGCCATTCGGAAGATAGGGGCGCTGAATTATATCGAGCTCCGAGAATGGGAAAAAACCATAGCGATCGACATAAAACTGCAGGATTTTCGCTACATTTTCCTTTGTTTCAGAGGCTCGCTTAAAATCCAGCCCTTTTCGAACATGGATTGAGAAATTGATCCCGGCACTTGAGCCTTGAATGGTCTTGTATTTTCCTGCATAAATTTCCAGGCTGAAAACGGGTTTTTCGGTTCTGAAATAACTAGTTACCCGGCCGGCATGGCATTTCTCGCCTATTTTTTTTCCGGCTCCGATGACTGTATAACCCTTCGGGGCTGAAATCGCGAGTTCAGCCATGTGGTTGGCCGGTAATACGTATTTGCCATCAATTGAGATACAAAGACCAATTCTTGGATACCAACAGCTGCCAAACTCCAGGTTAGTGAAATCTTCACCGACGAACAGATAAGGGTCAGCAGAATCAGATGCCGGAAAAGAGTGCTGAAATTCAAATCGAATGGTATTCATTCCATACGGAAGGGGACTTTTCAAGCAAATTCCACCATCTTTATAATATTCGTAAGGGATGTTTTTGCCAGAGCCATCTATTAGCTTCAGATTTGCCGGCGAAAGGTCAAAACTCAGGAATTCACTGTAACTGGCAACCTTGTTGAAAATGATTTCCCCCTCAACGCTCATGGAGCGTTCTTTAGGGAAAAGTGAACAAATCACTGTAGTTTTTTTCATGATCCATGGGTATCTTGAAACGGACTCAGCTGCCGAAGAAACTGAAGAAGAAAAACAGATAAGAAACCCCATGACTATAAGAAGCCCGCTGATCATGCTTGAATTAGTTCTCATTTATTTATCTCCTGCTATGACTGGCTCCCGTAGGGATAACCATATACACCAATGGTGAATTGTTCCGTTTATTTCTAACACTGCCCCATTATACTGGCCGTTGAATTAACTGACAACCGCTTTTAGCTGCATCGCAACACCCACTTGCCAAACAAACACAAAGCAAACAGACAAACACCAGAATACCAGTTCGCTTAACTTGCTCCAGTTCGATCAGATTAGAAAATCTGGCTCTCACTATAACACAATTGCGAAGCAACCTGCTCATGCGTCCTCGTGTGCAAAGGTTTGCCCTGCAAAAAATTCACAGAGGCGTTGATCGATAATTGATTGTGGTATATTCAACTACAGATAGTCAAAGTTCACAACTGACCACCAGCCAACTGCGCAAAGAAAAGGGAAAGATATGACGGAACTGGATTCAGCTGACCACGCAAATTGTAATGGCGAGACGGTCGGAAGCGTGACCAGCCAGCTGGTTGCCATTTCAGCCTGGTTGCTGCAGATCTGCCTGTTTGCTGTTGCCATGGTGTTTCGCTATTCGGGCGAACCCGGCGGCTGGGCGATGGAATACATGCTGGCGGAAGGCCCGGTATCATGGCGACCGGCTGAATTTGACTGGCCCGGACTACCGCTGGCCATTGCCGTTCTGGTTCTCTCTATCTGGGCTCTCTTTAGAAACCGAAAAGCTGCCGAGCGCACTGTCGACATCGGCCAAATCTGCGCCCTGTTGTGCCTTTCGATATATGCTCTTTCTAACGGATCTGCAGAAGCTTTATTCACGACTGTTCTTGCAATCTGGCTCTGCTCAATAATATCTGCCAGGTTTCACACGAACACGAGCAACGCATCTTACACAGCAACCGCAGCAACCATACTGCTCATCGCCTGCCTTGCAAGCGCCTATATGCACGTGCAACACGGCTGCTCATTGATGGAAGGAACACTGATAATTTTGTCAGCAATCTTCGGTGCAGCATCAACCGGCATGCAGCCTTCTTCAACACGGGTGGCAAAGCTGGCACTTCCGGCCTGGTTTACCCTGATTCTTCTTGTGGCCTGGTTGTCAGGAAAAACAGTGCAGCCAAGCATGCGAGTGCTTGTCATACTTGAACTGTCAGCCGCCTTCATCGCCGCACGCCACTATCTGCTGGCGCAGCAGCAGTCAGATGTTCAAGACACCGCTACGCCGTCAGATAACGCCGGCGCAGACGGCGCCTGCTCATAATCTTTCATCCATCGCGCACGCTACGAAACCTGGTCAGCTCCTGTGCGCACCCATGGTCTGTTTTCACCGCCTTCCCGGTTATCGATGACTTTTTCAGCGGGTTATGATAATTTATCAGCCTGACTATAGCCACAAGCAATTGTAAAATGAGGTGTTTATGCCGAAAATCAAACTTTGCCTCGATATTGAAATTGGTAATTATAACGAAGTTGCGAAAATTTACGCCAGTCGTCACAATATGCCCGAAGCGCTGGTTGCAATGATGCCAGAAGGCACTCTGAAAGAAATGGTCGACAGCAAAATAGTTGAAAAAGTTAAAATCAAGCTGGGCACTTTTGTCGTCGGCGAAGTTGAAAGGGAACTTGCCGAACAGGGTTTAAAAGCTTCGATTAAGCATTCCTACGAATAACTTCTGAGCAAGGGCAAGGCTTCTCAGGGCAGACTATCGCAAGGCCGTTTCTCTGAAATACTTGGCCCATAAAATTTTGTTCTGTGGAGAACTACGGTGTGTTTCAATGCTACCACCAGCCTGATTGCCGGAACCTGCAGTTACGGCGTGGCCGCCTGGCTACATCGCCGCAATAACCCAAAGCTGAAGTGGGCGGCGGTTGCCCTGACCGGAATAACTGCCATGCAGTGGGTGGAAGGTTTTATCTGGCTTGGCGATCCAAGGATCTGCGGCATAGTTAACATGCTGCTCACCATAGGCCTGATTCCGCTGGCCCTTTTGACGCAGGCCTGGGGTCCGCTTTTTGGCTCAATCTACGATCAGCCGGTCCAGTCGAGAAAGTACAGCTTCTATCTATTAATGCTGGCTGGTCTCGCTTTCGTTGTAGCCGTTCGTGTTTATTACTGGCCCGAATTCACGCAGGTTACGCCGCAAGGCTATCTGAACTGGTGGTCTC
The DNA here is from genome assembly GCA_001787855.1 of Candidatus Riflebacteria bacterium GWC2_50_8. Classification (GTDB taxonomy): domain Bacteria; phylum Muiribacteriota; class Ozemobacteria; order Ozemobacterales; family Ozemobacteraceae; genus Rifleibacterium. The sequence goes on from MFYY01000202.1 coordinate 13,331, forward strand.
GCGAAAACCCGCCGCATTACGACCCCTGGGTCTACTCATTATGGGCAACTATAATTGGTCTGCCGTTCCTGCTTTGGTGGCGGCCTTTCTGGCAAAGCCTGCTGATCGTTTCATGGGGTTGGTTATGGGCTCTTTTAAGCTATCTCTTCACCGATAATGCCGCCAGCAACTGGTGTTTCTTTGTAAGCTTCTATTCCCTTTTTCTGATCGCTTACGCGCTGATGATTCCTGACAGGAAGGCACCTGAATCAGCTTCTGCTTAAAGGTTGTTGCAAAACCTTCCCGTCACTGCGAGGAGACCATTGTCTCCGAAGCAGTCTCATAGATCAATGAGTTCTAGAAAGTCTTCACCTTTCGCCTGGCAGGTTCCTTGAATATCAGACCATTGTTGTGGCATGCTGTATATATAAAACAACATAGTCAGGGCGTTAACCCGCCCGGTCGAGGATTGAGAAAATGGATTCATTTAACCTCAAGCAGCTGCTGGATAGCCGCAACGAACAGAACCTGGCTCTGGTTATCGGCAGTTCAGGGGCCGGAAAATCATCGCTGATCAACCATCTCGTCGGTCAGGAAGTCGCGGGTGTCAGCCATGTCGATTCTGGCACCTTGCATACCACCGGCTACAAGCTCAGTGAAAGGCTGATCGTCATCGACACGCGCGGCACCGACGAAATCGGCGCCGCCACCGAAACCTGGCATAATGTCAGGCAGTTGATCATCGACCTCGCGCCCGGCATTATCATCTGGTGCATGGACGGTTCACTGCGCAAGGAGCTCGACACGCAGTTCGCCGCGCTCGAGCACATGCTCGCTGAAATATTCGAAAAAACCCGGCTCGACCCCAAAATCTGCATAATCGCCAACAAAATGGACCTTATCGAGCCTACCGGCGCTGAATATCTGCCTGAATCATGGCCCAACCTGCGCAGCGACAAGGGCAAAAACATCAACAACCGTATCAGCCAGATTGTCAGTCTGTTTCCGCGTATGTGCCGGGCCGAACTGCGACTGGTCGAGCCGACCTGTCTCGAATGGTACAAAGGTGCCGAACCCTGGAACCTCAACGTCATCAGAGACTGCCTGATCGCCGACTTTTCGAACGATCCCGGCCAGATTCTGCGCGATCTCAGCCTTAGCGTCGAAATGTTCCAGAAAGTCCTGGCAATACAGGTCAGGGCAATCGAAAACGACATCGCCGTCGATGCAGATAAACCTGAGCTGCAGCAGAAAAAGCGCGGCTGGCTTGAGCAGTTTCGCAGGGAAGTAAACTACCAGCCGCTCGATTTTAACAGCATCAGAACCCTTCCGACCGAACCCCTGCAGAGGCAGGTCATATTACAGAATCTGCTGACTTTTGCACCCTACATACCCTTTTCGGCCGAAGACAAGGCAACTGTCAAGTTCGACCAGAAACGCTTCAACAATACCCTGCAGGAATTGCTTATCAGTCATTTCAGCTTCAATGCCGACGAAATCAAAAGCTTTCAGGAAGAATTCGCCACCCTGGGAAAAGAACTGCAGGGCTCGTGGTTAAGCTGGAAAAACCTGATGAAAATAGGCATTTTTGGCGCTCTTGCCGGCGTCGGCATGTGGTGGCTGGCCCCAACAGTTGGCGGCTGGATCGGTGCCACGCTGTTTAGCCTCAAAGGTGCTGCAGCCGCCAGCGCCGGTCTCGCCTGGCTCGGGCTTGGTTCGCTGGCAGCCGGCGGTTTCGGTATCTTCGGAGGAACCCTGGTTCTCGTCGGTTCAGCCGGTTTACTTGCCGGCGCCAGCAGCGGCATTGCAATTTCCTACATGGCGTCAACTATCAACGCCGGCGCGGCGATGATGAATGCGGCAAAGATGCTGCAGTCATACCGGCTTCTGCTCAAGCTCGCCAGAAGCAACCCGGTGTGCCGTCAGAAGGTGATCGACATCGAGCGCCTTTTCGCGCAGACCGTCTACAACCTGCAGACAAAACTCGAAACCGAAAAAGAAAACCACAAAAACCTCGCAAAGAGCCTCGAAATATTTGTCAGGGCACGCGAAAAGATGACCGCAGAGCGCCTGATCTGCGACATCAAGTTTCATCGCGAAACCAGATAGCCGGCAGCCAGCCGTGCACCAGAAACAGTCTTACTTCTTAAAACGGCCAGCAAGAAACTTTTCGACCTCTTCGCGGAACTGCGCAAAGTCGGCGAGGGCGGCCAGCTTGTCGGGACCCCAGCCGTAGATATAGTGTGCTATCGCGATGCGGCCGAGACCGTAGGTGATGGTAGCGGCAACCGTTGAGTTGATCGCCTGACCAACCCCGGGCACAATCTTGAGAATGGCGTTGGCCGCCATTCTACCCGCTTGAGAAGCAAGACCGACGATCTTCATTATTCCGGCTGCATCAAGGTCACCGGTCATTTTCATGGCCTTTACAGCGTTGATCATGGCAACCTGAATCGGCATCAGCACAAAAGCATCGGGCACCGGAAACGGATTCCAGCAGATGGTGGCGCTGACGATCGAGAATTTGATGATGATTTCCTGCGCGATCAGTTCGAGAGTTTTGTTGATGTTGGCAGACATCTGTTCAAGCTGGCCAAAAGCGAACAGCACGTTGGTTGGCGACTGTCTGAAAACCTCGGCCATTACTGCTTCCCGGTTCCAGAATTTCTTTTCGGGCTGCCACGTCATGGCTGCCGGCAGCACTTCCGGCACTCGTCTGAAGCCGGTGGCAGCGACCACCTTCTTTATCAGCTCAAGCTTTTCTTTTATGTTTTTGCGCTTTTCGACTATGCGCGGGTTGTCGCTTCTCTGCGCAACCTGCCATTTATTTTCAGGCAAATTGCCAAAACCGGCCGGCGTAATGCCGTCACAACGATTGGCAAGAATCAGGCAGCCGACCTCGCGATGAAACAGGTTCGAACAATGGTCTAGCAACTGTTTGAGAAAGGTCAACTCACGGTCGATACCAGATCGCCCGACTGCATCACAGACGAAAAGAATCAGGTGCGGCCGCCGCGAAGCGAGTTCTTCGATAAGCTGTTTTTCGGCTTCGACCTGGTTAAAGACCTCGTTCAGTCCGCGCGTATCGACAATCTCGCAAACCGGCGCGTTCTCGGGATAAAAATAGGCATGCGCATGCCGCGTTGTCGAAAAAACCGCATCGGTAGCCGCTACCGGCATATCGAGAATATGATTGATCAGTGTGCTTTTGCCCATGCCCGTCGACCCGACCACGCAGACGCGCGGCAGTTCTTCGAGATCTTTGACAAAGCCCCTGATAATATCTTCTGCCTCTTCAAAACTCTTCTTGAGCGTCGGCAACCGCCCGACCACGCCCTGACTCTCTTCCCGCAGTTGCTCGATCACCTTCTGCAGCTGCCCCGCGAACCCTATCCGATCAATCTTTGTATTACTCATAAGTCCTCCCTCTTTGAACTACCAGTTCAAGCCAATACTCTGTCTTGTCTCAATTCGTCTCTTTCCATCATTTTCTCACGCTGCATCAAGTAACTCAAGGTTCTTTCTCAAGCATTCCTCAACTCTTGAAACTGGCTCTGCATAAGAATAAACCTGCTTCAATGAATCACATTTGGCTTAAAACTTGACTATGCGGTGAAAAATCATTATATTCTCATTAAATTATGCGGCGAATAGAAAAATATATTTACCAGAAGCCAGACTGGCCCAACTTTTTCTGGGAAACAGAAAAACTGCTGACTCTACTAACTGAAGTTAGAAATCTGCAGGGTCGCATCGTCGGGAAAATGAGCGTTTTAGGGTTCGCCCTAAAAAACCAGGCAAACCTTGAAATTCTGACCCAAGATGTTTTAAATTCTACTGGAATTGAAGGGGAGATTCTTGATATAAATCAGGTTAGATCTTCAATTGCCAGGCGACTTGGCTTAAATGTTTCCGGTCTTGTTTCATCAGACAGAAACGTTGATGCAGTTGTCGAAGTGATGATTGATGCCACTAATAACTTCAGTCAACCTTTGACCAGAGAAAGAATTTCTGGTTGGCACAACACCCTTTTCCCAACAGGATATAGTGGCATGTTTAAAGTCCAGGTTGGTAAATTCAGAGATGATTCATCAGGCCCGATGCAGGTTGTCTCTGGTTCAATCGGCAAAGAAAAAGTTCATTATCAGGCACCCGCAGCAGAACTCCTGGAAAGCGAAATGACAGCTTTTCTGCACTGGTTCAATAACAAACAGAATATCGATCTGGTAATAAAATCTGCTTTGGCTCATCTATGGTTTGTTACCCTCCATCCTTTTGACGATGGCAATGGCAGAATTGCTCGTGCTTTGGCAGATATGATCCTGACTCAATCAGACGGCCAATCTTATCGCTTTTATAGCATGTCTTCACAAATCAGAAACGAAAGAAAACAATATTACGAGGTTTTGGAGAAAACTCAGAAAAGTTCGCTCGATGTTACATGCTGGCTGGAATGGTTTTTAAATTGTTTGCTGAATGCAATAAAAGCATCCGAAACAATGCTTGAGAAGGTAATTTTCAAACATAACTTCTGGCTGCATAACGCCTCAAAACTTGAGAATGAAAGACAGCAGAAAATGCTCAACAAGCTGTTGGAGGGTTTTGAAGGTACGCTGACATCTTCAAAATGGGCTAAAATATGCAAATGCTCCCAGGACACAGCTCTTCGTGACATCAAGGATCTGCTGGAAAAACAAATCCTGAAGAAACTCCCTGGCGGTAGCCGCAGCACCGCTTATGCTCTGAAACAATGATCCAGTATGCGCCAACAAAGTGACCATTGCATAAACAGTCGTTTTTGGAACGCCAGAATCTCTTTATAAAACTATTTTCGTTATTCGCGAATAGCGAATACAACCAGTGACATTATCTGCAAATGAACAAATGTTTTCGCGCTTGTTACATCCCGCCATGAGCCGTGGACATTGAACGCAGGCTTTGCCTCTTCCTCGATCCAGGCAAACGGTAACTCCCCGGCGCTTCCTGACCGCCGGCCCCAGGGGCCTCCGCACACAAAATGTGTTGCAATAATGTGCGTTTTAAACTACAATTAGATTAGATATGTATAAAATTGATCACTATTTATTGGAAAGCGGCACTGATCCATTCGAGAAATGGCTGAAAGAGCTGAAGGATATTAGAGCCAGGGCAAAAATCAATGTGAAAATTGACCGGCTTTCAATGGGCAATTTCAGCAGCTCTAAGCCTTTAGGCGATGGTGTTTCTGAAATAAAAATAGACTATGGCCCTGGTTATCGGGTCTATTACGGGCAATCTGGCAAATTTGTTATTTTGCTTCTGTGTGGCGGTGATAAAGACACGCAGGAAGAGGATATCGAAATCGCAAAAGACTATTGGACTGATTTTAAAAGGAGGTCGGCGCTATGACTGGCAAATTAACAAAAGATCATCAGAAGAGTTTGCTTGAAACCCTCAAAGATCCCAAAGAAGCCGCTGCATACCTTAATGCAGCCCTTGAAGAAGGTGACAACGAACTGTTTCTTCTCGCTCTCAAAAACGTTGTTAAAGCCTCTGGCGTTACTAACATTGCTAGAAAAGCACATCTGAACCGCGAAAACCTCTATAAAATGCTTTCTGAAAAAGGCAATCCAGAACTTGCCAGCCTATGGTCCATATTAAGCTCAATTGGCCTTAAAATTTCGATAGACACAGCATCTTAAGAGCAACAATTGAAATGTTTCTTTTCAAAAGAGGGCTGTAACAAATTCCTGGAATTTAGAGAAATACCTTATACGAAACGCTGAAGAGCTCTCCAAGCTTTTTGGCAAGGCTTTTGCCGATAGGCCTTTCACCTTTTTCCATTGCCGAAACATTCGGCTGTTTCATTCCAAGCTCTTCTGCAAGCCATTTCTGTGACTTTCCATCACGATAACGTAAGCCGCGCAGTATTTTTCCCGGCTGGCTGTCCGGCAGAACTTCCTCCCAGGATACGCTGTCATCCGCTTCTTCTTCGTCAATTTGCCCGCCCAGCGCGACAACGACATTTTTGATATCTTCAAGCTTCTTGGCCGGAACACGAAACCTGACACTCATCAGATTGCTGTTTGGCATCATATTATTCATTCTCCTGTGTTATTTGTCTAATACTCGGCATTTTCATGTGTGCCGGTGTATACGATCTTAACGACATTTTTGTCGATCACTTTCCAGATCGCAACGTAGGTCGGTCGTCCAGCTTTAAGATGGCAATGGTGCTCTCCTGTGCTTAATTTGCTGTAATGCGGCCAGTTTCCACGCACAGGCCCCTGATGAATGATATCTTTAACCAGAGCCCTCAATACTTCTCGTATCTTTTCAGGCAGTTTTGCTGCCTGCTTAGCCGCTTTTCCAGAAAATTTTACTTCTGTCATGCATTAGCTCCTGCAATATCAGATCCTGATATAAATATATCAAAAAATGATATATTAGTCAACATGTTGCCGTGATCAGCACCAGAATCTCTTTATAAAACTATTTACGCTATTCGCGAATAGCGAATATAATATTATTATGCTGAAACCACAAGATATCGTAATTCTCCTGAAACTGGTCGCAAAAGCTGCGGTCAACTCACACTGGAACTTCGCATCTCTTGCCAAAGAGCTATGCATGAGCTCTTCCGAAGTCCACGCCGGCTTTAAAAGGGCCGTAAAATCGCAGCTTATCCATCCGCAAACGCGCAAACCAAATGTTAATGCCTTGTCAGAGTTTATTATACATGGCCTGCGCTATGTTTTCCCCGCTGAACGAGGCGAAATGACGCGCGGCCTCCCGACCGCGCACTCATTTGGCCCGTTAAAAGATGTTCTGGCCGATAATCAGGAAATCCCGCCCGTCTGGCCTTATGCAAAGGGCAACACCTGGGGCCAGTCGTTTCTG
>MFYY01000203.1:0-6100 GCA_001787855.1 Candidatus Riflebacteria bacterium GWC2_50_8
ATAAGCCTGATTCAGACTGCTGAAGGTGCTCTCAATGAAATTCACAGCATGTTGCAGCGCATGCGCGAACTGGCCCTTCAGTCCGGCAACGACACCCTCACCAGCACCGACCGTCTGGAAATCCAGAAAGAGGTCATGCAGCTCAAGGAAGATATCAACCGTATCTCTTACGGCACTGAATTCAACACCAGAAAGCTGCTTGATGGTTCCGGCACCGCTGTAATTTCTACCAGCGACCCGAAAAACCTTGATGGCGTTGTAGTTGGTGAAGTTCTTACCTTCTCCGATTTCTCAGTCGTGGTATGGCCGAAATCAGAATACATACCTGGTATCGGTTACAAAACCTATTCAGGAACTCCTGAACATCAGCGTTCTGCCATCTTCGTTACTATGGATGGTGAGATTGCTACTGCCTCTACTACGCTCGCTTCTCTTGCCAATTTTTACGACAATAACAATCATTTTATCCTTGATCTGCCGCAGACCCTTTATTTGCAGGGCGACAACAGCCAGGGTGAAATCGTAGTCAGCAAAGACCTGACACTGGCTCAGCTTGCTGAGAGAATCGAAGCTGCGATGACTAAAGATCAGCTCGGCAAAGGGCTTGATTTTGAAGGCTCAAAGTCTTTTTTAAGTGACAGCGGCGATAATAACGGTCAGATGACTGTTATCTCGGGTCGCAACGGCGAACTGGGCCGCGTCAATTTTACTGGCGAAGAATCGCTGGTTAAAGCCCTCGGCTTCCAGGCCGTAGTTCCTGCTGAAGACCCGGTCTATTCAATCGCCGTAACCAATCTTGGTGTGCCATATGGTGAGCGCACTACGCTGACTACCCAGATTGCCGGTCATCGTGCTATGGGCCTGATCGAAGGTATCGACCTGATGTTCGAACCCCCGCAGTCAGCCAATGTTGTAACCGATGCAGCGGTTCTTGGCATTTCCATTCCAGCTGGGATTAATTTCAACATAGATGATTCAATTTCTTCTACTGGCACTGTTGCGATCGCTATCACTTCGGGTGTTTACAGTATGCAACAGGTTGCAGATATCATAAACTCTGCTCTGCAAACAGCCAGTAGTCTGGTTACTGTTCGTGTGAACGACCAGTATGCGCTGGAATTTATTACTCTGAATACAGGTTCTGCAGCATTCGTTTCAATCACCAATGCAACCACCAACCCGCTTGGCGTTTCGAATGGCCGTTACACCGGTACCGGCGGTAATCCTGGTACAGCAACTGGCTATGATCTTATCACCAGCTTTGATTTCTCTCAGGCTGGCACGACCATGTTTCTCTCGATAACGGATCGTCACACTGTCACTGGTTCTGGCACTTTGATTAGTTTGACTGGTAACTATACTGCAGGTGGACTTAACTCCATTGTTGAAGCCATAAATATGCAGATTGGTACGAGCGGATTGATGGTGGTAGCTGAAAACAAAAGTGGCGTGCTATCATTCCGTTCGCTCGAAACCGGTGTAGAATCAAACTTTGACATTTATGACTCAACAGTGACTGTTGGTGGCCAAGGAATGGCTACAGGACTCAAAGTTCACCAGCAGACTACTATTACCGGTTTCGACGGCAATCCGGCAGTGCAGAACTTTGCTTATGATCAGCCATCGGCTCAGTTCGGTTACGTGATCGTTGATAATCCCGTCACACCAGCTTCCGACGATCTGTCGTTTTACATTGCAGATCTGGACGGTAGTGGTATGTCGATAGCCTTTACAGCAGGAGTATCAGGGTCTTCATTCAGAACGATCACTGAAATTGCCAATCTGATTAACGCGCAGGCCAGCCTGCAGGGCGTTAAAGTTAATGCTGAGATTAAAACCGCGACCCAGACGATCAAACTGTTTTCCACAATACCGGGCAAGGATGGACGAATAGTCTTTGCAGAACTGGGTAGCCCGGATTCGACAAATACTCTCAAGTCGATATTCGATATTGATCCGGTGGCTGTTGAAAACGGCAGTGGTAACTATGCCTATACCATGCATGTTAAAGATACGTCGATACAGTTCCAGATCGGGCCAAACCAGGGTCACACTGCGGTTTCCAATATCATTCGAACTGATGTTAAGGCCCTTGGCATTGAAGACCTTGATCTTACCACAGTTAAATCGGCCGAGATTGCTATCGGTCTCGTTGACAAAGCTCTACAGCGCATCTCTTCTGAACGCGCCAAACTGGGTGCGATTGAAAACCGCATGAACTACACCCTCAACAGTTTGCATGTTGCATTGCAGAATATGACCGCATCTGAATCACGCATCAGAGATGTAGATATGGCCAGGGAAGTTATTGAAATGACTTCTTCGCAGATTCTGCAACAGGCCAGTAACGCTATGGTTGGCCAGGCCAACGTATCTGCCCAGTCGGTTCTTGATCTGTTAAGATAATTCTCTCAGAAATACATAGGTTTGCACAGGGCTGTCCGCAAGGACAGCCTTTTTTTTACCCGGGATTTTCCTCGCGTTATCTTCAAGCCGGGTCTCTATCTTGAAGGCAGTCAGCTGTTCGGGCATTGGCGAGCGAACGCTGCTTTGCGTATCTTTTTGGTTGCGATAAGTTTCGCAACCTTTTGTTGCTGAAAAAAGTTGCGGCAGAGAGCGGTCGAGCTAAGAACCATTCAAACAGTCGATATTGCAGAGATTTCAGGTCTGGCATGCGAATTGCTCTATGATAGTTAATAAGACTATTTAAGGAGATTACATCATGAGTACAAGCGTAGAAAAACTTGATTCAAAGAACTTTTCAGGCTTCGTCGAAAAAGGAACTGCTCTCGTGGATTTCTGGGCGCCCTGGTGCGGGCCATGCCAGATGCAGCTGCCGATTCTCGATAACGTTGCAAAAAGGGTTGGCGACAAGGTTAAGGTCGGCAAACTCAATGTCGAAGAGGCCGGCGATATCGCAGCTCGCTTCAGTATCTTCAGCATTCCGACTCTAATTGTTTTCAAAGATGGCCTGCCGGCAAAGGTGTTTCAGGGTGTTCAGCGCGAAGAAACTCTTGTCGCAGCAGTATCGTAACGGAGAAATATTATGAAAATACTAATAGTAGGCGGAGTCGCAGGTGGCGCAAGTGCTGCTGCCCGTGCGCGCAGACTTGATGAAAAAGCTGAAATTATACTTTTTGAACGCGGTGAACACATTTCGTTTGCCAATTGCGGTTTGCCATACCATATTGGTGGAGTAATACCTGAACGCGAGAGTCTTCTGGTAACCACACCTGTCGCCATGCGCGAAAAATTCGCCATAGATGTGCGCACTCGCAATGAGGTAGTTAAAATCGACCGCAGTAAAAAAGAGCTGCTGGTGAAAGACCTGAATTCAGGACAGACTTATTCTGAATCTTATGACTATCTTGTCCTAAGCCCGGGAGCTGCCGCTATCAAACCTCCGATTTCTGGAATCGACCTGCCTGGTATTTTTTCGCTGCGTAACCTCGAAGACATGGATCGTATCAAAACTGCGGTTAAAGGCAAGACCTCTGCGGTAGTCGTGGGCGGCGGTTATATCGGTCTTGAGATGACCGAGTCTCTCAGGCATATTGGGCTTGAAGTTACCTTGGTAGAACTGGCAAAGCAGGTCATGGGCCCGGCCGACCCTGAAATGGCAACCATGCTGCATACCGAAATCAAAATGCATTCGGTAAACTTGCGCCTTGGTCAGTCTGTTACCAGTTTTTCGGAGAATGGCAATAAGCTGCGCGTTATACTGAGTTCTGGCGATAAGATCGATACTGATGCTGTAATCATGGCAATTGGTGTTCGCCCTGAAAATCAGCTGGCCAGAGACGCCGGGCTCGATATTGGCGTCACCGGTGGTATAAAGGTTGACTCGCATATGCAGACCAGCGACGCGTCTATCTATGCTGTTGGTGATGCCATTGAGGTCACCGATCTGATGACCGGAAAGCCGGCTCTGATTCCGCTGGCTGGCCCGGCTAACCGTCAGGGCCGAATTGCTGTAGATAACATATTCGGTTTGAAGCGAGAATATCGTGACACACAGGGATCGGCAGTCTGTAAGGTTTTCGATCTGACTTTTGCAATGACTGGTTTGAGTGAAAAGCAGGCAGTCAAGAATGCGATTCGCTATGACAAAATATATGTTCACCCGGCTAACCATGCATCTTATTATCCTGGCGCAACTTCGATCAGTCTCAAGATGATTTATGATCCAGATACGGGCAGGGTTCTTGGCGCCCAGGCAGTTGGTCTGGATGGTGTCGAAAAACGTATTGATGTTATTGCGGTTGCCATTCGTGGTGGTATGACCGTTTATGATCTTGAAGAACTCGAACTGTGCTATGCGCCGCCCTATGGTTCGGCAAAAGACCCGGTAAACTATGCTGGTTTTGTCGCTGCAAACCTGTTGCGTGGACACAGCGAGCACTTCCATGCGGCCGAAGTATCGACTCTCAAACCAGATCAGAAACTGCTCGATGTCAGAACTCTCGAAGAAGTTCAGGCTGGTATGATTCCAGGTGCGATGCATATTCCACTGCATGAGTTGCGTAAAAAAATCAGTGAACTGTCGACGGAAAAGGAATACATGATCTACTGTCAGGCTGGTTTGCGTGGTTATCTGGCATATCGCATACTTAAACAGCATGGCTTGCGTGCCTGCAATCTTGATGGCGGTTACAAGACTTATTGCATGTTTAACCAGACAGCGGTCTATGACAAGTCTAACATGTCTGACGATGCCGGCAGTGAAGCGGAAGTTGATAAATCATCAGTACTTGCCAGCGATGTCAAAATTGTTAAAACTCTCGATGTTTCGGGTTTGCAGTGCCCCGGTCCAATTTCTCAGCTGCGTAAGGCCATCGATGCAATAGAGAAGGGGCAGGCAGTTGAAGTGTTGTCTACCGATCCAGGCTTCGCTGCCGATGTGCCGGCCTGGTGCCGTTCTACCGGCCATCAGTCGATCAGCGTTGAAAAGGTTGCCGGTGGCAAATATCGTGCCGTAGTGCGCAAACATGGTCAGCAGAGTTGCTCAGCCATTACCACCTGTCAGAAACAGATGTCGAATGTTGTTTTCAGTAATGACTTCGATAAGGCCATGGCAGCTCTCATAATCGCTAATGGTGCTGTGGCGGCCGGTTATAAGGTTACCCTGTTCTTTACTTTTTGGGGGCTTAGTCTGTTGCGCAAGGAATCAGACAAACCGGTCAAGAAAGACATGATGGAAAAAATGTTTGGCATGATGCTGCCTAAGGGCATTGATGATCTGAAGCTTTCAAAGATGAACATGGGTGGCATGGGTACTGTTATGATGCATAAGGTCATGGAAAGCAAACACGTCACTCCGCTCAAAGAACTGCTTCAGCAGGCAATCGAAAATGGTGTCAAGCTTGTCGCCTGCTCGATGAGCATGGATGTCATGGGCATTAAAGAAAGTGAGCTTATCGACGGCGTTGAACTCGGTGGTGTCGCCATGTATATCGACGAACTGTCAAAGAGTAACGCCGGTTTGTTTATATAGGATTTCTTAGGCTGTGCCTAAGTTTTTCAGTGTTTTAAGTTAAGACATGCCCAGATCTCTACGGAGTTCTGATGAATGATTGAACAGAGCTGGAGGCATAGCTGAGGGCGTTGATTGATTTCAGGGAATGGCGCAATCCATTCCCTGAAATTTTTAAAATAAATAAAAACAATAAATAAGGCATTTTTAGTTAAAAAACGTAGAAAATCGCAGCAATAAGCGAACAATTGCTTTTAAGCTGCTAAAAACGGGCAAATAAATGTGCGGGAAAATGTCGATAGTCCTAATAGAAAGGCGAAAATATGCCTTGTCGAGATAACAAAAAAAGGAGGTTAAAGATTTTTAAGAACTAAAGATAGGGCCTGAAATTTAAGGAGTTCGGCACAAGGACGTGCTGAAGACAGAAATTCAAGGAGGAATTTATATGTCGCTTCGAATCAACCAAAATGTTCTTTCAATTAAAACTTACTCAAACCTCTCTCAGACCAGTGATCGACTTGAAAAGTCAATTCAAAAGCTCAGTTCGGGATTAAGAATCAATTCAGCCGCTGATGACGCTGCCGGCCTGGCAATCAGTGAAAAGATGCGTCGTCAGATCAGAGGCCT
>MFYY01000203.1:6114-13067 GCA_001787855.1 Candidatus Riflebacteria bacterium GWC2_50_8
TCAATGCCCAGGATGGCATTTCGATGATTCAGACCGCCGAAGGCGCGCTCAATGAATCACAGAGCATTCTCCAGAGAATGCGCGAACTTGCTATTCAGGCTTCAAACGACACCTTGACCTCTAATGACCGCCTCGAAATTCAAAAAGAGGTCAATCAGCTGCGCACAGAAATCGACCGTATTTCTCAAGGTACCGAATTTAACACCAAGAAACTGCTTGATGGCAGTCAGTCGGCTTTGATCAGTTCAAGTTCAAAGGCCGTAAACGGTGTTGTTGTGGGCAATGCAAGCAGCGGTGGCGATTATTGGGCAAGCATAGCTCTTCTCAATGGTGGTATCTCGCAGATGCAGAGAAGCCAGATTTTTACCGACAAGAACACCGGAGATCTGGCTGATGGCAGTACCAAGCTCGAAGATATCGCAGAATTCTATGACAGCAATGGTAAGTTCATGCTTGACTCTCCTCAGCAACTGACCATCACCGGTAACTCAAAAGATGCAAGTGTTACTATCGACGGTCAGATGTCTCTCAACGAACTCGCCGGAGGGATTCAGCAGGCGATCAACAGCAGCAATGGTCTGGGTATGAGCAATTCTACCGCCGAAGTTGTAACTACTGCTGCTACTAACGTCTCAGGTCTTGGCGGCTACATGCAGGTTGTTTCGGGTTCGGTCGGTGACCAGGGTAATTTTTCGATAGCTGGTCCCCAGGATGTCGTTGACGCGATGGGCTTTAATGTTACCAGAGAATCTAAGAACAATCTTGTGCAGATAATGATTGAAGACACACAGGGTAACAAGACTACCGTTCGCACCAGCAGTGATAAAGCCAGTGGTCTGCTTGAAGGCATCGATCTGCAGTTCAATTCACAGGCAGCACAGATTGCCGGTACCGGTGGTCTGCAGTCAGGTCTCAGACTGGATGCCAACCAGGTTTTCACTGTGTCGGCTGGTGGTGAGACCTTGGCTATATCGGTCGCCGCTGGTGACTGGACAATGGAAGGTATTGAGCGCAGTATTAATCAGCAGATTGAAAACGCTATCAGTGGTGGCGATACAGGATTGCAGGGTCTCTCCGCTTCTATTGTTGAGGGTGAACTGCGCCTGAGCTTTGAACCGCCTGTTACCTCGAATGGCGTAACACTTGCTATCTCCGGCGCCAATGCTGATACTCTAGGCATCCAGGATACCGGGCCAACTGGCTTTTATCAGGGTGATAAAGATGATGCAAAGGTCATCGAAGGTTTCAGTAAATACCGTGATGCAACAGCGGGTGTTGATGTAACCTTTACCATTGGTGATGGTCAGGATGATGAAGTCATTTCGGCCTTCTCAACCACTATAGACGCAACTGCCGCTGATATGGAGGAGATAAAGACGTTCATCAATTCTGTCAATAATCTGTTGGCAAATGCTACTGCTGTAGTCGATGTCAGACTTGATGCTGTAAATGGTTCTCTGGCTTTTACAGCGCTGCATGTCGGCGATTACAACGAGGACACAGGTTCAACTGAAAGCAAGGTTACGCTCGATATCAGTGATCCTCAGGCTCTCACAGACTTCGGCCTGAAGAACGGAACAGCCAAGGGTAGCGGTGATACTAACTTCAGAATTCATGTCGTCGATAACAAGCCGCAATTCCAGATTGGTGCCGATGCCGGTCAGAGAATGCAGATTTCGATGAGTAATATGTCGGCAAGTGCCCTCGGCGTGGACAAGCTTGACATGACCAGCGTCGAAGGTGCTCAGAGCGCTCTGTCTAAGATCAATAAAGCTCTTGACACTGTGTCATCAGAAAGATCAAAACTCGGCGCTTTCCAGAACCGTCTTGAATACGCAATCAACAATATCAAAAACACTTCCAGCAACCTGACTGCCGCAGAATCGCGCATCAGAGACACAGACATTGCCATGGAAATGATTGAATTCACCAGAAATCAGATTATTTCTCAGTCTGGTACCGCCATGCTGGCTCAGGCCAATATGGTTCCGCAGAGTGTTCTCTCGCTGCTCGGTCAGTAAATGATTCTGTTCTAGTTTAAACAGCTATTTCTGCTGTCGTGAAGCTTCGGCTTCATGGCAGCAGATTTTTTTTTGCGCCAATTAAAAAAATAAAAAAAGTCCTTGACGGCAATTCGCTTTCTTATACTTTATCGCCTTATCGCAAGGATGCGAAAATTTTCAAGAATGATTCACGGAGGAATCAACAATGTCTTTACGTATTAATCAGAATGTAGTCTCACTTTCTACTTACGGCAACCTTAATCAGACTTCCAACAGATTAGAAAAATCCATCGAAAAACTTAGCTCTGGCTTGCGCATCAATCGCGCTGCCGATGACGCAGCCGGCCTTTCCATAAGTGAAAAGATGCGTCGCCAGATCAGAGGCCTTAACCGGGCTGTTTTAAATGCCCAGGATGGCGTGTCGATGTTACAGACCGCCGAAGGCGCTCTCAATGAAACCCACAGTATTCTTCATCGCATGCGCGAATTGGCCATTCAGTCTTCAAACGATACCCTCACCAGCGGTGACCGTCTCGAGATTCAGAAAGAAGTCGTTCAGTTGCGTGACGATCTCGACCGCATCGCACGCAATACTGAATTTAATACTAAAAAATTGCTTGATGGCAGTCAGACAGCTTTGATCAGCTCAAGTTCGAGTTATTCAAACGGTATTGTTACAGGTAATGCTCACAGTACCGGTGGTGACTATGAAGTTTCGCTTGAACTGGACAATGCTGGTATTGCACAGATGCAGCGATCTCAGATTTTTGTCGTTAAAGATGCGGCTGGCACTCTTGCTACCGGTAGTACAGAACTTCAAAGTATCGCCCAGTTCTACAACGCAAATGGCGTTTTTGTTCTCGAGACGCCTTTGTCACTTACAATAAATGGCAATTCGAAAAGTGCTTCGGTCATTCTAGATGCACAGATGACTCTGGATGATGTTGCATCAGCAATTCAAAATGCTATTAACAGCTCTAGTGGCCTTGGGATCAAAAATAGTCGGGTTGCCACCATCAATACTGCGCAAACAAATGTTGCCGGTCTTGGTGGTTATCTCGAGATTATATCCGGTAATATCGGTGATATGGGCGAAGTGTCAGCGAGTGGTGATCAGTCAGTAATCGATGCCTTGGGACTGAGTATCAGCAGGGAATCGGCCAACAGTAGAGTTGAACTGACTGTGCGCGACAGTTTTGGCAATATCAGAAATGTTAAAACCGAGACAAATAGAGCTGTAGGTTTACTCAGTGGCATAGATATAACCTTTGATTCACAGCCGGCACAGATTGCCGGTACTTCGGGTCTTGAAGCTGGTCTTTTGATTTCAGCTGCAGGTGGCGAGCTTTTCAACCTGACGATCGGGACCAGTTCTGTTGGAATAACAGTTGCTACTGGTTTCTGGACTATGGAAGGTCTGGCCAGAAGTATCAACCACCAGATTGCAACCGCTGTCGAAACAGGCGCTTCTGAACTGCTGGGTCTTGGTGCAACGGTAGTGGATGGCGAAATTCGCCTGGCGTATGAAAAACCGGCAACTGCTTCGCAAACACTGGCTACCAGTATTGTAATCACCAGCGCCACTCAGTCAACTCTTGGTCTGGTTAATGGTATTTACAGTGGTTTTGTCGATGGTGTCAAGCGCCAGTCTTCTGTTGAATGGGGCTTCAGCCGGTTTGTTGCATCATCCAAATACAATGTTACCGCTGGAACCAGCATGATTATAAGCATTTCTGACGGTGTGACTACAGTTCCGCCGGCAGAGATAACGCTGATGCAGACTTTGGGTACTGCCGCCACAGATCTTATTGTTGCAGACATGGTTGCTTTCAAATACTTTCAGGCATCTGCAAACCAGGGACTTTTAGATGCCAGTGTCGCAGTCAGAATTGACCAGCATGGTGGCGCAATTGCATTTACTTCACTGCGTATTGGCGATTATCACAAAGATGGCGGCCCAACTTACTCAAGCCTGGTTTCTCTGAACATGGTTGACAATACTCAGTCCGTATTCATGCAGAGCCGGTTTGGCGTTAAGGAAGGGACCTCTGTTGGCACTGGCGATGCCAATTATCGAATGCATGTGGTCGATAGTGCTCCTCAGTTCCACATCGGTGCCGACCAGGGGCAGACCATGCGTATCGGCATCGCCGACATGAGCGCCAAAGCGCTGGGTGTGGAAAGCATTGATCTGACTACCGTTGTTGCGTCTCAAAAAGCGCTCGGAAAGATCAATAAGGCTATAGATCTAGTTTCTTCGCAGCGCGCAAAACTTGGGGCTTTCCAGAACCGGCTTGAATACGCAATTAACAACTTGCGCAATACTCATTCGAACCTGACCGCTTCTGAATCACGTATCAGAGACGCCGACATCGCTCAAGAAATGATCGAGTTTACTCGCAACCAGATTGTTTCTCAATCTGGCACAGCAATGCTGGCCCAGGCAAATCTGATTCCGCAGGGGGTGTTACAGCTTCTCCAGTAACTTACCACCTTCATAAATAAGCGACTGCAATGATTAATTCCAGGAAAGTCGCAAATACTTTGATCTGTAAGTTCTCAGTCTGTTTGTCATGTGTTGATGCGGTTGATTGTGCGGTTATTACTGCATATGGTCACTGTTTACGGCATGACAGATGTTGCGGTGTCAGGCTTCACGCCTGCATATTATTCCCCCGGTGCAGGGATGTGCCGGAATAAAACTGGTTCATGGAGGAATCACAATGTCATTGAGGATCAATCAAAACGTTCTTGCTGTAAGTACCTATGGTTCAGTTGTCAATAACGCTTCGCGTCTTGAAAAATCAGTACAAAAACTGAGTTCTGGTTTACGTATCAACGGCGCTGCCGATGATGCGGCCGGCCTGGCTATCAGTGAAAAGATGCGTCGGCAGATCCGCGGCCTGAGTCGTGCAGTTCTCAACGCTCAGGATGGCATATCAATGTTGCAGACTGCGGAAGGAGCTCTCGGAGAGTCACACAGTATTTTGCAGAGGATGCGTGAACTTGCTATTCAGGCGTCTAATGACACTCTGACCAGTAATGACCGGTTGGAGATCCAGAAAGAAGTCACTCAGCTCAAGGATGACCTTGACCGCATATCGCGAAACACCGAGTTTAACACGAAAAAGCTGCTGGATGGCAGCCAGTCCGCGTTAGTGAGTGCCAGTTCAAATTCGGTCATGGGACTGGTTAACGGCTCCACTAATGGCGGTGGTGATTATAGTGTCGAGCTTGAGCTCCTGCGCGCCGGCATTTCGGAGATGCAGCGTTCACAGATTTTAACGGTAAAGGATGCCAGCGGGCAACTGGCCAGTGGTGGCACTCAACTGCAGAGTATCGCTCAGTTCTATGACTCTAACGGAGTATTTGTCCTCGATACTCCGCAGATACTTAATATTAACGGCAACGGGCGCACTACCTCGATAACGCTCGATGGCCAGATGAGTCTTGATAACCTGGCTGCAGAACTTCAGAATGCTGTGGTCAGTAAAAGTGGGCTTGAAATCCAGAACTCGCGTGTGGCCACAATAAATACTGTGCAGACACAGATTGCCGGTCTTGGTGGTTACCTTGAGGTTACTTCCGGCTACGTCGGCCAGAATGGCGAGATTTCGTTCGCCGGCGACCAGAAGGTTATCGATTCTCTGGGTCTTTCTGTGAGCCGAGAAGCCGTGAACAATCGCATTGAAATGACTACGCGCGACAGCTTTGGCAACGTTAAGGCGGTTAAGACCGAGTCTGATCTGGCAACCGGTCTGCTGAACGGCATTGATGTAAAATTTACCTCGCAGGCAGCTCAGATTGCCGGAACATCTGGTCTTGAAGCCGGTCTGTTTGTTGCATCAGCAGAAACCATGGACTTGACAGTAGGAACTGGCTCACTGACAATTAACATTGCCAGCGGTTTCTGGACTATGGCTGGTATTGCCAGAAGTATCAATTATCAGATTGAAACCGCCGCCGCGGTTCTAATTGATGCTCCGTTGCAGGGTTTAAGCGCTTCGGTAGTTGAGGGTGAAGTTCGTCTTACCTATGAAAAACCGGCAACTGCTGCCGACACACTCAGTACCAATATTCTTATAACCAGTGCAAATCAGTCTACTCTTGGCTTTGTTAACGGCAGCTACAGCGGTTTTGTTGATGGCGTCAAAAGTCAGGACAAAATTGAGTGGGGCTTCAGCCGATTTGTGGCTTCCAGTACCAGCGGAATTTCTGCCGGGACTGCCATTCTTATGAGCGTTACCGATGGAGTTGCGAATGGATTCTCATTGACGGTAATGGCGACTCTGGGCACAGCTGCAGCTGATCTTGACGACGCTGATATGCGCTCGTTCAAGTATTTCCAGGCATCAGTCAATGATGTGCTGGTTCAGAATACAGCTGCCGTCAGACTTGATCAGCACGGCGGCGCGATGGCATTCACTTCTCTGCACGTCGGCAGATACAATGATTCGACAAATGCCTATACCAGCCTGGTAACTTTGAACATGACCGGTTCAATTACAGCTGTGTTCATGCAGAGCGCATTCGGCATCAAGGAGGGTACTGCTAAGGGCTTTGGTGACGCCAATTTCCGACTGCATATAGTCGATAACACTCCACAATTCCATATTGGAGCAGATCAGGGGCAGTCGATGAGCATATCAATGTCGAACATGTCTTCTGAAGCGCTTGGTGTTGCCAATATAGATATGACGACAGTCAAGGGTGCATCTGCGGCTCTTGGCAGAATCAACAAAGCAATAGATCTTGTGTCGGCGGAACGCTCAAAAATGGGGGCTTTCCAGAACCGGCTTGAGTTTGCCATCAACAATCTGCGCAATACTCACAGCAATCTGACCGCATCGGAGTCGCGAATCAGAGATGCTGATATTGCGCTCGAAATGATCGAGTTCACGCGTAACCAGATCATTTCTCAGTCTGGCACAGCCATGCTCGCACAGGCCA
>MFYY01000203.1:13158-13300 GCA_001787855.1 Candidatus Riflebacteria bacterium GWC2_50_8
ATTTCTGTCTATCTTTTCATCATGCGGGCGGCAAGTGGTAATAGGGCTGTTGCTCAATATGGTCTTTGTGCACGCATACTGGAATACGTGATGCCAGGCTTGGTGCCTGCATCTTGATCTCACGGCGCAGGGATGTGTCTGG
>MFYY01000204.1:0-566 GCA_001787855.1 Candidatus Riflebacteria bacterium GWC2_50_8
ATACAGGCAGCTGTATCGTGTTTAATGGTGAAATATACAACTACAAGCAGTTGCGTGCTGAGCTCGAGGTAGTCGGTCAGCGCTTCCGCTCGAACTCCGATACTGAAGTCCTGCTCAAGCTCTACGCGACGTTCGGTAGGGAAATGCTCTACAAGTTGCGTGGCATGTACGCTTTCGCGATTTGGGACGAAAAAAAGGGTGGCCTGTTCCTCGCCCGAGACCCTTTCGGCATCAAACCGCTTTATCTTGCCGACGATGGCAAGACTCTGCGCATTGCCTCCCAGGTCAAGGCTCTACTTGCTGGCAAAGGCATCGACACCACCCCCCAATCGGCAGGGTACGTAGGCTTTTTCCTCTGGGGGCATGTGCCAGAACCTTACACACTTTACAAGGGTATTTGCGCTCTGCCCGCTGGAACAAGCATCTGGGTTGAACGTACTGGGCACCAAGAGAAAAAACCGTTCTTTAACCTGGCGAATGAGCTATCTCAGTTCCACGCTACGCAAGAAATACTCAGTCCCGAAGTTGCGCGCGAGAAACTCAAGGTGGCTCTGCTTGACTCGATA
>MFYY01000204.1:691-12838 GCA_001787855.1 Candidatus Riflebacteria bacterium GWC2_50_8
CCGCATTTATGATCCATTTATAATGTCGCAGAACGAAGTTCGCGACCAAAAAGTGACGATAATCGGCCATTTTCCGCACATTATGACTCTGCTGGCACCGATCTGCGAAATGAAGATCATTGCCGGCGAAATTCCGCAGGACGATGATTACCCGGTTCCCGCTGCCGACTATCTGCTGCCAGAAAGCGATTTTGTTTTTATCGGCAGTTCGAGCTTCATCGAAAAGACGTTGCCGAGATACCTTGCACTGTCAAAAAACGCAAAGAAGGTAACCCTGGTCGGCCCGTCAACGACACTGGCGCCGTTGCTTTTCGAATATGGCGCAGCCGATCTTTCAGGCTTTGTGGTTAAGGATTTTTCGCGCGCTATCCGCTTGATTAAAGGCGCAGAGAATGGCAAGATGTTTTCCACCGGCCAGAAAGTCTCCTTTAAAAGGTAGTTTGACCGGATCTTTCAGCGCCGGTTGCCACGCTGTTTTAAAGCGGCTCAGCGTTGTTTGTGCAATTTTCTTTTAAAAGCAGCATTTTGCTTTATAATACATGCAATGAGCTGAATCACTTACCGGAGTGTTACAAAATGAATCAGGAACTTAGCGCCGCCAACACCATGAAGCTTATGTTGATCGAAGCTCTTCGCGACAAGCGTCTCGATGAGACCGACAAGCAGAAGATAATCCAGCTGGCAGATTTGCTGGGCATAAGCAAGGCAAAGGTAGAAGAGCAGTTGCGCGAGTCGATTGCGCATACTGATGCAGCTCAGGCCGCGCCAAGACACTTCGATGGCAAGGGACTTTTTTTAAGTGCCTGCGATTATGCAAGTGCTGACGGGGTTTTGACCGAAGTCGAAAAGAAGCATTTGTTTGCTCTTAAAGAGGTTTTGCGAATCGAAGATGACTGGTATCGGCGCAGAATGCAGGAAGTAAATGCTCTGTGCAGCACCAGCCGCGATGAGCTCATGGAAGATGAATATGATCTCAGCGATCTCGCAGAATTTAAGCCGGCGCCACTGATAGAAAAGATCATTACGAATATCGAGAGGGTTATTGTCGGCAAGACCGAGGTGATCAGGCAGGTGTTGACCGGCGCTCTGGCAAACTCACATGTTCTGCTCGAAGACGTGCCGGGTACTGGCAAGACTATGCTGGCAAGAGCTCTGGCAGCCACAATTGATTGCACGTTCAAAAGAGTGCAGTTCACTCCTGACCTGCTGCCGATGGATGTTACCGGCACCATGATCTATAACCCGGCTGACTCGTCGTTTTCGTTCAAGCGCGGCCCGATATTCACCAATATTTTTCTCGCTGACGAAATAAACCGTGCCACTCCACGCACGCAGTCAAGCCTGCTGGAAGTTATGGAAGAGCGCCAGATTTCTGTAGACGGCGCTGCTTTCAATATTCCAAAGGTGTTCTTTGTGCTCGCGACCCAGAACCCGGTTGAACAGCATGGTACTTACCCGTTGCCGGAAGCCCAGCTTGACCGCTTTCTGCTCAAACTCAGCATGGGTTACCCCGACCGCAGCCACGAGCGCGAAATGCTCGCGGCGCGAAAGAGCGGCAACCCGCTTGCCGGTCTGCGGCCGATTGTCAGTCGTAAAGAATTCAGATTAATTCAGCAGTATATCAATGACAAAGTGACGATTTCGCCAGAAATCCTCGATTATATTCTATCGTTGGCTGAGGGGTTGCGTCAGCATAAAGACCTGGTTCTCGGGCCAAGCCCGCGCGCCTCTATCGCTCTGATGGGAGCGACAAGAGCCTGGGCTTGTCTGAATGCCAGAAATTACGTGATTCCAGATGACGTTAAAATGCTGGCTGAGCCGGTTTTTGCGCACCGCCTGATTCTGCAGCCGCATGCGATGGTTAAGCGTGTCTCGGCAAAGGACATCGTCAGTGAGGTCTCGCGCAGCGTGCCGGTTCCAGTCGTCAGAGACAACCAGAAATAATCACGGAGCAGACAAAATGTGGTCTGTACATCATTCGTTGCGCGGTGATCCCGGCGCTTTTCTGAGGTTTTTCAACAATCCCGCCACCCGGCTGCGCAACCTGCTGATCCTGACAATGGGAATAGGCTTCTTCGCCTTCATGCCGAGCAGGCATAGCCTGGGTTTCAATCCCCGGGCACTGATCCTGGTAATTTTTCCGGCGCTGGTGATTCTGCTGGCGTGGTTGTATGTTAAGGCGACAGCCCGCAGTTTCAGTCTGATAAGCCGTGAGATGCCTGCAATATGTCTTGAGAACGAGATTATTGAAGTAAAGCTGCAGCTTCATTACAATAACCCGCTGCCCTTTGCCTATGCGTATCTGCAGGATCACTTTCCTGCCGTCGACGTGTTGTCGAGTCCTGAAATTCAGCTCCAGCACGAAGACTTTGCCAGGACTGGCAGCACCGTGATTTCATACCGGCATCGTCTCAACCGTGGTTATGGCACTTTCAACATTGGACCGGTCGAAATTAAAATCAGCGACCCGTTTAATTTTTTCGAAGAAAAGCGGGTTTTTCAGCTGAAAACTCCGCTCAAGGTCTGGCTGAACCCGCCAGCGCCCGATGATCTCGACCTGGTAAAGGCCAACGCGTTGACGCCGATGGGCGACAGTCGTGCGACCATGGCCGGCCATGGCATGGATTTTTATGGCATCAAGGAATACGTGCATGGCGACGACATCAGGGCGATGAGCTGGCTCAAGACTGCGCAGGTCGGAGTTCCGGTAATCAAACAGTTCGAGCGCGATACCCGGCCCGATGTTCTGGTGGCTGTTCATACCGATCGCACGCAGTTGCGTGGTTTTGGCTTTGGCAACACCATGAAAAGGCTGCTGCGCATCGCTGCCGCGATAATGGGCGAAACCAGCCAGCGCGGCCTGCCTGCTGCTATGGGCCTGTGTATTGATGACCTTGCTCACCATATCAGGCTCACCAGCTCAGTTCCGGTCTACGGCTTTATGACTGAGCTGCTTGCTGATCTGCAACCGGCCGAAGCAGGTGGGCTGCAGCAACTGCTCAGTCTCGCTCTCAGCAAGGCCGGCCCGGGAACCATCGTGATATTTCTGAGTCAGACAATCCATCTCGATATCGATCAGCTGCTCAATGGCCTGCTGACGTTGCAGGCAAGAGGAGCAAAGGTGTCGTTCTGGGCAATAGATGATACCGACCAGGCGAGATTTTCAGAAGAAACCGGGCTGAATGTCAGCAAAGAAGATTTTAAACAAAGGCTGCGCGAAATGAACCTCGATTTCGTCCTGCTACCATCGCGAAACGAGATTGCTTCACCAGTATGATGCTACCAGTACAAAACCCTGAACAGAGCACAGTTGTCGAAGGCGAAGATATCGACAACAGACCGGCAGCCGGCACGCGTACGCTGCTGTTTGCCGCTTTGCTTTTGAGCCTGCCAATATACCTGCTCGTTTTGTTTCTGGGCGATGATCCAATTTTAAGAGGACAGTGGAGTTCTGGCCGTTCTGGCAGTGCTGGCAACCGCCAGCAGTCCAGGCCAAAGCCGGTGATTAAAGGAGTTGCCGGAATGGATTTTGCTCCATCCGAGACCGCGCCGATAAATTCGACAGATGAACTGGTCAAGGCGATGGTCTGCACTTTTGAACCCAGGTCGGGCGCAATTCCTGAACGTGTTTACCTGCGTATCGGCTCTTTTGAGAAGTTCTCAGCTACCGGCATGGATACCGGGTTCAGCCGAATGGCTGAAAGAGGCTGGCCTGATTTTGCATTTTCTGATTCGCCGCAGCGCTTTCCGGTGGAGCCAGGCGTGACCGCTGACCTGCATTTTTTCTGCAATTTTGAAGAGCGTCTGCCGCATCCGGCTCCTTTGCAGAAACTCGCCGGGCCGCTCGATTTTTGCAGCATGCGCGACGGTAGTATTGTATTGGCACAGACAATTGCTGTCGGCGACGAGTTCGAAGTTGAATTTGGCGGCGTGCCAAGGCTTGTGGCTGCTGATGAACTCGCCGAAGTTGATGCTGACAGCCCGTATCTTGCACTCGGCTTTGTCGAAAGCGATGAACTGCGGGCAAAAGCTGGCGAAATATCCAGAGACACAGTTCCAGGCCCACAGACAGTTTTTAAAATTGTCGATTACCTCGAAAAGAATGGCACATACCGGCAGAATTATCGACAGACCACCAGCATGCATCCGGTCAAAGAATTTCTGCTCAAGTCGATGACTGGTTCCTGTCAGCATTTTGCCGCAGCGCTGTTGCTGTTATGTCGTATGAATGGTATTCCGGCAAGGGTTGCCAGCGGTTTTGCCTCGTCGAAGCGTAGCGAAAACAGCTTTGTAATTGTTGAAACAATGGCGCATGCCTGGGTTGAAGTGCTGACCAGAAAAGGCTGGAAAATTGTTGATGTATCGCCGCAGCGTTCAGATTCACCGCCACCTGTTGCCAGCGGCGTTTCGCTGCCTTCTGCTGCCCAGCTGGCGACTATCAAAGAGCAGCTCAGGAAAGAGAATGCCAGAAGATATGCCCCTGACGGTGCTGGTGAAGATGGCAGCGAAACTGCTGAATCGGCTGAATTCGCTGAAGAGGCTGAGCCGCCGAGATTGCCGCAGAGGATAACTCGAGGCAATGATTTCGAAGAAGCGCAACCGGCCGGAACAGTTAGCAAAGACAACGCCCGCATTGAAAAACAAAAAAAGGCCGCCGCCGAAAGAAAGCGCAGAAAAGAAGAAAACGCGCGCCGACAATCGCTGAAAAGGATCATCAGTGCGATTGTTGCATTTCTGCTGCTAGTGACTATAGTCTGGCTTATAATTCAAAACGCCGAAAAGTGGCTTAAATGGCTGCTGAAACTAAGAAAAAAGAAGGCCGAACAGCAGCAGGAACAGTCTGGCACAGCTAACGAAGAGCTTCTTCGTGGCGCTCTTGTCAAAATGTCTGCTATGAACGAATTTGAACTGCAGGGCAAAGATGTAATCATTCTCTTTAATCGCTTTACTCGGTTCATGGAAACGCGTGGTCTGTTGCCGCGCCAGGAACACGAAACGCCGGGTGAATATTTTGACCGCCTGTGCGTCGAGTTAAACCTCAGACCGGCTGATGGCAAAATCGCCGCGCAATGTTTTGAGGCTGAACTCTATGGTGGTCAGCCCACTGCCAGCGCTGAAGTGCGAAAGTTTCTGCATTTCCTGCAGCAGATTCTCAACAAGATAGGCTGACACAACTGCGACAAAAGATTAGAACTGTCTATGTGGCTTTTTGCTCGTCTGGCGTATCAGTTTTTCTTCAGCTTTGA
Organism: Candidatus Riflebacteria bacterium GWC2_50_8; assembly: GCA_001787855.1. Lineage (GTDB taxonomy): Bacteria > Muiribacteriota > Ozemobacteria > Ozemobacterales > Ozemobacteraceae > Rifleibacterium. The sequence goes on from MFYY01000204.1 coordinate 5,938, forward strand.
CTATGCGCTTAACGTCGAGTGCTGAATAACCGAGTTCTTTGGCAATACGCTCCAACGCGGTTTCTTCTTCTGGTGCAATTACTCCGTCGGCGTATGCCATGCTCACCGCGCCTTTCAAAATGTCCATAGCTTCTTTGGCTGTTCTGGGTTTCAAAAATTTTATTTCGCCAGCCTTTACTGATTCTAAAATTCCTGCTAGCTGTTCAGGCGGCATGTGGTATTTAACGGCCATTTCGTTGATAAATTTTGTTTCAGCGGCATCGATAACTCCGTCGGCAAGCAACACCTGCGCCATGACCGTAATGATTTCGCGTCCTGAGAGGGTTTCTTCGATCTTTGTTTTTTCTGCCACCTTGGCGGCTTCTACCGCCATGTTCTGGGCGAAGCGCTCAGAAACGATTTCGGATTTCTGGTTCAGAATATCGACAAACTCGGCACTGTCTTCTTTCATGATCTTCTCCAGTTGCCATTCACTGCCGTCATTGAGTGTGGAATTACAGTAGCCGCATTGCGTGGCAAAACTTGAGCTGAGTGCGCCGCCGCAGCTTTTGCAGTGTGCGCTGCTAAGAGTGTTGTTCTGATTTGTCCGGCACTTTTTGTCGCGACTCAGAACCATTACATCGCGAACTGGTTTGTTATATCTGATGCGCTCGGTGATATTGCCCTCAGCGTTTGCCGTGACCGGAATTCCGCTCCAGACTACGAGGATGTAGAGTCTGACGCGCTCTTCGCCAATTACGATGCCCTTCAGGCTGGCTGAGGCAAGTGCTATGTTTTCCCACCAATGCCGGTCGGTGTTTTCCGAGGTTCTCAGCGCGTCAGCAATATAGGCCGCACATTCGCTGGTAGCAAATCTGAAGATTGGCTCGACCTTGCGGCTGATTTCGACGAGGCGCAGGTTCCAGAAAATAACGCCGGCAAGGTCTTCGATCTGGTGAATGGTAAATTCCGGATCTTCAGCCTTGAGCTGTTTCCAGTTTGGAACCAGCGTCGGGTCGGTGTATGACCATTCGCAGCCCTGAGTGATCTTGGCGAGAACCCAGTCGTAATAACCCGAGCGAATGAACGAATTGCAGACGCTGCAGACGGTGGCCTGACCAATCTGTATTGGCGCACCGCAATTCGGGCAGCTTCCTTCCAGTAACCCCGGCTTTTTAAGAGTCTTTCCGGAAGGCCGGCGGATAAATGACCAGTATTCGTAAAACACGCGTCTTCGCGCCGCTTCGATCGTCTGGCCGGTTTTGCTGTCAATCAGAGACTCTTTCAGAGAGGCTTTGACCAGTAGCTGAATCTCATCGAAGCTGCGGTCGCAATAAACATGGTCGATTGAAAATGGCTCTTCTTCAAGTTTTTCATACTGATAGCGAGTTCCTGCCGCCCGCTGTTCATCAATGCGACTGCGAAACTGCTCGTAGAGTGCATCTGAGACAAACGCCTGAATTTTTTCTATCCGCTGATTATAAATGGCATCCTGAATCACTGAAAAAACCGCGTCGATACGCTCGATAAAGGCTTTCTGGTCAAAGTCGCCGTCACGTTTCTTCAGGTTGGCAAGATTGATATTCCGCGCGTGATCCTGCGCCTGTGTGTGTAAATGTGGAGTTGCGCGCGATTTGCTGGTATTGATGGCGAATTCGCTATTGCGCTCGTAAAACTTGTAAATGTTTATTGCGGTCGCTTCGATATGTGGTCTCAGCAGTTCCCACCAGCTGGTTTTTGTGATGCTTTGCATTCTGGCTTTCTGTGTTGAACTCAGGCCGGTGGTGACTTGCCCCGATTCACTTTGAAAACGGCTTTGTGAGTCATCTCCGGGTTGCATCGAAAGAATATGCAGCGTTGGCAGCAGCAGAAAAATCTTGGCCACAAAGTGCCTGATGATGGAAACGTCTGCGATTGCTGAAATTATGGCTACAGCGATTACAATTGCGGCAGAAACCCCAAGAGTTATCTTTGTGTCAGGAAACCTTACAATTTTAAAGCGGTTAAGCAGGGTGGGAACCGCCAGCAGCGCAAAAAACAGTGCGCCTTCAAGGGGTGCGGCCAGCAGGTAATAACCGGCAAATGCTGCCGAACACCAGTATAAAAAGAACATCGACAATGGCATCAGTAAAACTATAAAAGCAAACAGAACAGGCAATGCATACATGATGACGCGCATCATAAGCCTGTCAAAAAATACCCCTTCGATAACTGAAGTGACAACGTCGATGTCAGGCCACTTTATTCGCAGAATTATGGCTGCAACCATCAGGCTCGCAACGATAATCGCAAAGCCCCTTCTGCCGATTTTGAAGGTTTCTTCCATTCAGATTGCTCCAAAGTATCTATAATTGCTGACTATTATATATAAACCTTTTCATAATAGACCAGTTCTTTGTTCCTGTGGTCAGCCAATTCCTTAAAAATGCTGTGTTCCGTGTCCAACCACAATCCGATCGTCCAGGGTTAAATAACAATAGCCTGCCAGTTGCCGTCCAAAAGTTTGCGGGTAGCGGGTGAATTCATTATAATCAAAAAAATAATAGACGCTATGTACACCGCCTGCGGTTGTTCGCAGAGTGTTAGATTGTCGGGAGTAAACTGATGAAAAAGCAGCTTGGACGGTTTGGTCTGATCGCAGGAATTTCTGGTCTTATGATGTTTTCTAACGCATTGCCTGCTTGCGCTGATGATGTGCAGCGTGCCTATCAGGGCATGCAGCAGGCATTGACCGAATATCGCGATGCTGTTGTTGACCAGGCCGATCAGAACCTGGTAAGGGCGAAGCGTGACGCTTATTTTGCTGCTAAAAGCGCCTATGAAAAATTGACAAAATCAGCAGAGCAGCTTTCAGATAAAGCTAAAGAAGTGGTTAAGACCACTTCGTCTGTAACAGCGAAAACTCCCGCAGCAACCACCGGTTCTGCCTATGTGCGAGAAAAAGCATCCTCAGTGCTGAGCACTGAGGGCGGCATCGAGCGAACGCTTAATAAAGCAGTGACTGGCGCCAAAGTCACTGAAAAGGACCTCGATATTTCATTTAAGGAAACGAACGACAATTCCCTTGAACTGCAGACTGGTGAAGATTTCTGGCAGTCGGTGACCAAAGATCTCAAGGCTGCTAAAAAGAGCATAACCATTCAGATGTTCGGCATGGAAGCTGACAAAACCGGCTGGGAATTCGCAAAACTTCTCGCCGAAAAGGCTAAGCAGGGCGTAGAGGTCATTCTCGTCGCGGACCGTTCTGGCGCGCGCATGGCCGGCGCCAAAAATCTTCTCTCGACCACCGAAGAAGAAAAATTGTTTGAATTTTACAAGCAGAATGGCATCAAGGTCGTTTTCTATGACCGCCTCAGCAAGGCCACCAGTGTCGGCAAGAAGCTCGACTTCTACCATTTTGATCACCGCAAGAAATTCATCATAGACGGTCAGATCGGCTATGTCGGCGGTTACACGCTGCAGCAGGAATCGCGCGAAAAGAAGCACGACATGATGGTGCGCTGCCAGGGTTCGGTTGTCAGCCAGATGCAGAGCGGACTTCTACTCAGCTATCTCTACAATGGTGGCAGACTCGCAAGCAAGGACGCGGCAACCCTTCGTGAAAAGTTTTTTCCGAAACCGGCTAAAAATGGCACTTCGAATGCCAGAATGACCTATAATATTCCGCGCGGCGTTCACGATGTTCACGACGATTACAAGCAGCAGATCGACTCTGCCAAAGATTATCTCTACATTATCAACCCTTATATCACCAATAACGACCTGATTGACAGACTGGCGGCTGCGGCTAAGCGCGGGGTAGATGTGCGAATTGTTCACCCGGGCTCTGCCGAGAACCCGCTCAACGATGCCAACACCCGCTTTCATTTCGAAAAGTTGCAGAAAGCTGGCGTCAAAATCTACCTGTATCAGGGTGAAAAAGGACTTGGCAAGGTGCATGCCAAGGGCCTGATCGCTGATGACAAGTTCGCTTCGATCGGCAGCTGTAACATGGATACCATGGCACTTCGCCACAATTACGAATCGAATGTCGCTTCGAAAGATCCTGACTTCGTGCGTCAGGTGCGCAAAGATCTCTTCGAGAAGGATTTTACCGTCAGCAAACTCTACGAACCCCCGAAAAGCCTCTGGGAACGCATCAAAATGAAGGTTAAGGGCGGTGCCGCCGAATTGCTCGACCGCTGGGATTAAGCTTCCGGCAGCCAGCTTTTAAGGCTATTCTTCGGTCTTTTCGTCGTCAGTTTTTTCAGGTTGCGGTTCGCCTGAATCTCTGTTCTGGCGCTTTTCCAGCTTGGCCTCTTTTTTCTTTTTCTTATCTGTTTCGCGTTTTTGTTTTTCGAATGAATAATTTTTTTTCAAGTTGTCTTACCCTTCTGGTAAACGGCTCCGGCCGGCAAAAAAGCCCGGAGGTCGCTGCAAAGTCTTAACTTTTGGCTGAATAAACACAGTCAGCTATAATACACTAATGGTAACACAGATTGCGCCGTTTCGCTAAACACCGCAATAATAGCGATATCAGCAGGTTTGGCCGTCGCAGTTCTCTGAAAGGCCATCGAGTATTTTTTCAAGCGCTGAGTCGTCTGGATAACTTTTGCACAACGCTGTTGTTGCCCTGCACAGGGTTTTCTGTTAGGCTGACAGCATTGAACCGCTGTTTTACCAGCATTAAGCCAGGCTATTCACCAGAGGAAACAAACCTGATGCATTATACTGTGAACGTTATCAAAGCTCTGTTTGTCGTTATTCTATGCGTGTTTTTTTACGCTGCAGCTTACGGCGAAGAAGCCGCGCCGCTTGTCAGCCTTCGCGAGTCCCTCGATACCGTAGAAGTTGAGCGTCTGATAACCAATGCCCACCGCCTGCCGGTGCAGCGCCGGATCGAATTCATCTCAAAATACCTGCTTGGTCGCAAATATCACCCCGAAACCAGGGACAGAATTAAAAAACAGCAGAAAATGCCGGTAGAAAAGGTCGAGGCCGCGAACCCTGATCCATTGCCGGTTGAATTTTTGCGCACCAGTCTGACTTATCTCGACTGCATGACTTACGTCGAACATGTTCTTGCCATTGCGGCCAGTGTAAAACCCGTTTACCATGAAGAATTTCTTTGTCGACTCATCGATATTATGTTTAATGCCGGTGGACAACCGCTGATGAACCATCACCGCAACCATTTTACTTCACTCTGGGGCGATGTGAACGAGCGCAAGGGTTATTTACGCAACATCGCGCGCAATCACCCCTGGGCGGTCAGTCGCGAGCTTTATCTCAACCGGGTTGGCAACAATCGCACTTTTTACGTCGAAGACCGCTTCCTGATTGCTGATAAAGCTCAGCAGATGTGGTATTTTCCGACTGATGTTGTGCTGGCAGGCCATGCGCCACTGGCATCAGGTGATGTGGTGGCAATGGTCACAGATAAAGAAGGACTGGACGTGACCCACATGGGTTTTTACATTGAAAGCAAAGGCAAACATCTGTTGCGCCATGCTTCGATAAAACTCAACCGCATTGTCGATCAGGATTTCAACCAGTATCTGCGCGACGGAAAACATATCAGGGGCCTGATGGCCTTTCGCCCGATGCTGCAGGCTGCCCAGCCAAACTTATACCGTTTTCAGGCAATCGCTGCCCCCTGATGCCTGCCCTTGCCCACAGGATTTAATAACGCCAGATTTCATCAGAAATCCCGCATCAGATCACAAATTGATTGTTTCTTGAGAAGAGTAAGAACTGTTGATCTATTGAGCTGAAAAGCTTATATTTTAAGACATGCCTTCCCAAAAGACATCAATTCCTGATGCCACGGTCCAAAGGCCGTCCATGGCATTTATGGTCCTGGCTCTTATTGTTTTTGCAACCAGTTTAACCGTTGCACAGTGGCTTGAAAAGCAGCGAAATCACATTGTGGCCGGGTGGGAAGCACAGGAGCGCGGCCAGATGGCTCTTGTCGTGCAGAAGGTTGCCCGCTTCAGCGCTCCCGAGACCTTTTTTCCCTTTATTTTAAGACAGGCAACCAAAATGTTGCGCAAAAACACTCAGGACTATGCTTTTGCGCTGCTGCGGCCGTGGAATGAAAGTGTGAGTTTTCTGTTTTTTTCGCCGTCAGGAAAACGAATAGCAGTTCCTGGCTTTTCACACGAAAAAGTCGCGGTTTCTGAGCAGGTAATGGCTGCACTGCTGCGGCCGGAAAGTTTGACCGAAAATCGGCGTGACGCCATGTCAGCAGCATTTTTTGGCAAGCGTGACGGTCTCACGAGAATCGGGCAAAAGCCCGAAGCATTGCTTCGTCTCAAAGGGAATGAGCGTTTCTCATACGCAGGCTGGTGGCGACTTACTGATAAAGAAACGCCAGATTTGCCCGGAAATTTGCAGATTGCGCATATTCTGTTGCTGATCAAAGCAGACGCTTTAAAGGACGATCGGCTGCTTAAAAATGTATTAAGCAGTGTGCGCAAATCATTGCCGGGTCATTATCATCTGTCAGTGCGAAAAAGCTGGCAGGGCACCGGTAGTGTTGCGAGACTGATAGAAGAAAAGGCGCGCCTTACCAACGGGTTTACGGTTTCGTTGCTGCGCGATACTGTTCCTGATAAGTATCATAAGCGAGTTCTGGGTTTATGGGATTTTTTCGCGGTTCTGGTTAAATCCTTTTTTATGTGTCTGCTGGCTTTTGGCGGCAAGCGCCTGTTTACTGCCAGACGCAATGAGATTTCTCTGCGCCGGGTTATCGGCATTGCCATTTTTCTGGCTATGGTGCCGGTGCTGGGGCTGTTCTCGCAATGGTGTTTCGATTACATGCAGACGTCGACAAACAACACGGTAAGACAGCAGCATCGCGTAATCGAACGGCAACTGAGCGACATTGATCTGGGACTGGTTCAGAGCAAAGCTTCTCTCGAAACTTTTCTCACCAGCTTGC
>MFYY01000205.1:0-12982 GCA_001787855.1 Candidatus Riflebacteria bacterium GWC2_50_8
ATCTTGCGCCAATGACGATACTTGCCTTCATCGCACATGATTATCTCAACAACAAAAAAGTTTCGTTGCGTAATGAACTGCAGTCAGATCTGCTGCGCCAGATTCGTGACTTCGACATGCGTTACGCCCAGATCAAGGAAGATATCGCCGGCAAACTGAATGGTTTCTTCGGGCAGATCAATACAATATCCGGCCAAAGCGGTTTTTCTGAAAGCGTAGTTGAACAGATAGGCAACTTTACAAAGCAGTTCAGGCCGGCTGAAACCTACCTGATTTCGAACTCTGGCGATCTTGTTTTCAAAGAGCAACTGGTAACCAGGGGCACCAGGCAAAGCTCGGGGTTTATCGTACAGCTCGGCGAGGCAATTCTGAAATTCAACAATGGAATACTGATTCACAGTAGCAAAAATGATCTGTTCAGCGCACTACTGTCCCCTGACAACGCAGAATTTATCCGCGACTCATACCGGCTTGGCGGAAAAATCACCGCGGTAAACCTGGGTAATGTTACCAAGATAGGCTACTGGTTTACATTTGGCGACCGAAAGACCTATAACAATACCCATCTTCTGATAATGATCTGGGAGAACGACAAGTTTCAGGAACATTACATTGAGCAATATTTCGAACACGCTACCAGAAATCCGCTGCAAGCGAGATTTCTGGTCAGAAAAGCCGACGCCGGAAAAAGCTGGCCAGAAAGTTCAACCATGCCACCCGCGATTATACCTGAGTTCGCCAGAGCAGCCGGTTTTCGCGACAGCCATAGCGGCAGCTTTGTTGACAACGATCAACGCCACATTTTCGCCTGTGCACGCGGGCGCAATCTGAACCACATGATACTTGCTTTCGCCTGCCCTGAAGCGTTGATAGAGAAACGTGTCGACCAGATTCGTTACAGTATGATATTTGGCGCATTAATAAGCCTGCTGCTGACCGTAATCATCGGGCAGGCTCTGTCGTCGCAGTTCCTGACACCGATTCATCACCTTGGTGAAGGAGCGATGGCTATCGGTGCGCGCAATTTTGCTCATCGTATTCCGGCAGGCGACGAAGACGAGTTTGGCCATCTCGGCACGGTTTTTAACCGGGTTATTGAAGGCCTCGGCGAGCTTGAAGTAGCCCGCATCGTTCAGGAGAACCTTTTTCCCGGCAACCGTTTTCAGGCCGGCCAGTTCGCGATCTATGGCAAAAGCGTTGTCATGACCACACTTGGCGGCGATTACTACGATTGCCTCAATGTAAACGCTGAAAACTGGGGTGTAGTAATTGGCGACGTCGCCGGGCACGGCGTGTCTGCCGGGTTGATGATGGCCATGGCCAAAGCTGGCGTACTTATGGCGTCAGATGCTGAGAAACTTGATCCGGCAGCATTGTTACTGCGTCTACATCAGATTTTCTTCGCCATCAAGAATGAAAAGCTCAAAAGAATGATGACGCTGCAATATTTTGTTTTTAACCCGCACACCGGTGTTTTCAGCTTTGCCAATGCCGGACACTGCTTTCCGCTTGTTGTAAGGCCTGAGCAAAAGCACGCCGAGTATATTGAACACGTCGCAACTCCCCTTGGAATCGGCAGAAAACCAAAGTTCAGAAACTACGAATTCAATATTGCCCGTGGCGAAGCGTTAGTGCTCTACACTGACGGCATCGCTGAGGCAAACAATGACAAAGGGGAAGAATTTGGTTACGAGAGGCTGCGCCAGCTCGTTATCGAAGCCTATGACCCCGACCCGGAAGTTTATTACAACCACATCTACGATGCCTATAACGCATGGGCCAGATCGGCTGACGACGATCTTACACTGATCATCATAACCAATGGCAATGAAGCAAATCACTGAAAACAATTCCATCACAGCACGATCGCGGCAGCTCCTGCGCTGGCTGCTGGCAGCGCTATGCCTGACCGGAGTTCCGGCGGCGCTGGTGTTTTTTGCAGTTTTCAGATTCTATACAGTCAGCGAAGACGAGCTAAAATTCGGCATCAAGACACAACTGCAACGGGCCGCTAATGAAGCGTCTCTGAGTGTTAACCAGGAGTCGTTCTGGTGCCGCACGTATTTAGAGAAGTTCAACGCCTTTGAGCAGGAAAAAGCCGAACCTGCCGTGGTATTGGCCTGGCTCGAGCAGCAACAAGAACTGTTTCCAGGAGAGTTCGAGTTCATCGCCTGGTCACCTGACGGCAAGGAATTAATTAAAACATTTACCGACGAATACAGCTCTGCAGAATGGCTGGAAGTATTCAACTATTTCTGCGCTAATCCCGGAATGCAAGCGCGGTTTCCCAATCGTGAATGCGACATCGCAACTGCGCGCAAAATTATTGGCCCACAGCTGATTCCAGCGATGCTTTCCGCCCAGAACGATCCCGAAAGGTTCTCGCTTGCCTGGCTCGACAGTTCGTTCGGCCGACCGCCGATTACGAGATATTTTATTTCTACCATTGCCGTGGTAATCCGCTATGACCAGACAAAACTCAAACAAAGAAATGGCCTGAAATACTCGTTACAGCAGTTCGCCGCGAATGGCCAGATCACCCTGGGACTGGTCAGCGCAGACCGCCTGCGGCCTGAAATTCTCTGGCATAGCGCTGATATATCAGACTGCGGGTTAACGACCGAGGTCTTTGCCCATTGCGAAAAGGAATCGCTGAGCTTCGTCGAACTGCCGCAGCATTATCTCGGCTATCTGTTTCTTACGCCTGAGCTGCGCATTTTCGCTCTCGCCGCCAAGAGCTATGACCGTCAGAGTATCATCTGGCGTTCTTTACTGGCCGCCCTGCTTTACTGCGCTCTCATGTTGCCATTTCTGTCATATACCTGGAATACCATTGTCGCCAGCAGACCTGGGCGGGCGACGATCAAGACTCGCCTGGCATTTCTCTTTTTCTTTGCCAGCGGCATTCCGCTTCTGGCCATAATCGTGGTTTCACACGAACATTCGTCACAGATGCGACGAACCCTGATGTCTGAGGCGCACCAGAGCTCGACAGATATGGTTCTCAGCTTTGACCGCCGATTTTTATCTTTTCTGAACAACGATGCCATAGCGCTCGACCGTCTTTTTAACCGCTGGGCAGATATAGTCAGGGGCAAAGAGTTCAATATCGATATGGCTCAGGCCGTCAACGATGAGCTCAAGTCTTTTAAAATCGGCAATTACTATCTGGTCGCCAGCGAAAGCAATAATGTAATCTGTATGGGCGACCTGCTGGTTCTTAAAGGCGGCTTTGATTCGGCAAGCGTTGACCGCGAGAAGTCTCAGACGAAACGTCCCATTACCAGCGTTATCGAAAGCGATGTCATGGCTGCCAATATGATCGGGAAAAAAGTCATGAGCGATCTTAATCGCGTAGAGATCTCTGCGCAAACCATGAGCAAACTCGAACTGGTAGCAGAATCTCTTCTACAGCAGACTATCCTCGAAATGACCAATTCGATAATCGGCAACCTCGGCAAAATCAATCAGTGGGGTTTTGGTCGGGTCAACGATCTGTCATTCGTCAAACTGATTGCGTCGCTCGCCCCTGGACTGGTCGACTACTCAGTAATGGTGTTCTGGCGACCGTTGTCAGCTCAGACAAGATTTTTGCAAAAGTCTGTACCGCTTACCAACCGCAATACAGCCGGCACAAAACTGATCACACGCAACCGTATCAACGACAATTATCTGCCGGAAATCGCCACCCAGGCGTCTGCTCTGCGTCAATTTGCCAGCAGAGTTGGCGCCAAGCCCACCGAAGAGATTGAATTGATCGAACTCGATGGTGAACAATATATCGCTGTCGGGTTCAATGGCCGAAACGTTGACTTTTTCCAGATTATGGCACTTTACCCGATACGCAACATCGACCTTGTCATCGGCCAGCAGAAAGCCGAACTGACGCTGTTCGTTCTGTTCAGCCTTATTCTGGCAGCAAGTCTCGCACAGATACTGGCAAGAAGTTTTATCGAACCGCTGCATGCCCTGCGCGACAGCGCGCTGGCTATCGAAAACCGTGAATTCAGCCATCGCATCAGCAAAGTCGGCAAAGACGAATTTGGCGAAGTTGCGACGATATTTAACGAAGTAATGGTCGGCTTCGAAGAGCTTGAAATCGCTAGAATCGTTCAGGACAGCCTTTTTCCGCAACCGCTGTTCGAGCATGGCCATTTCATTACCTTTGGCAAAAGTATCAGCATGAGCGAACTCGGCGGCGATTACTTTGACTTTTTCACGGTTGATGAACGGCATTTGGCGGTGCTGGCCGGCGATGTCGCCGGACACGGCGTTAGCGCCGCATTGATCATGGCGATGGCCAAAGCCGGCATTCTCAGCTCGCCGACTCTGCTCAGCGCGCCGGCCGCACTGCTGCAGGCTCTGCATCAGATGATTCTTGCCTCAAAAAGCAAGCAACAGAAAAAGGTCATGACTTTTCAATATCTCTACCTTGATTCAGAAAGCGGCAGCGGTCTTTATTCAAATGCCGGAGGCTGTTCGCCCATGCTGATCCGGGCTGCAGAAAAATCGGTGGAGGAATTTACTCTGGCCGGCCCGGCGCTTGGCGGCTTCAGCAAAGCAAGGTATCTTGAAACTTCAATTCAATTCGACAGCGGTGATGCCATCGTCTTTTACACTGATGGAATCATCGAAGCACGCTCACCCGGCGGCAACGAAATTGGCTACGAAGGGTTCAAGAATATGCTGCATGACTGTTACGACACCGACCCGCAGATTTTCTACCAGAACATTTACGCCTCCTACATGCGGCATATCGGCAACAAAGAGACCGAGGATGACCTGACCATAATCATCACAGTATGCCGACCACCCGCCCAAAACCCGCTGATTGCGCTTTAATAATTAAGTCAGCAGCACAGACCATATTTCGTCTTTTTTTCGCTTGACATTCGCCTTTTGTTCGCCTATAATTCAAGCGTAGGAAAGAACCGAACGGAGGCGATTTTATGACACCCGATCCACTGACCCCCAAACAAAGATGCGTGCTCGACTTCGTTCGCCGATTTTTCACTGAATGGGGTTACGCGCCAACTATCGCCGAAATCTGTGACGGCCTCGGTCTGGCTTCAACCGCTACAGTACACAAACACCTCAAGATTCTTGTCGACAAGGGACACATAGACGCCCTACCAAGGCGCTCACGCGGGCTTTCGGTCAAATCGCAACCGGTCAGCGTCGGCAATAGCGTCGAAGTTCCGCTGCTCGGCCGGGTAACTGCCGGGCAACCGATTCAGATCAACGAGATACCAGAGACCATCAATCTGCCCGAATCGATGATTGGCCGCGGTGAGACCTTTGTACTCGAGGTTCGTGGCGAATCGATGATCGATGAGGCAATAAAAGACGGCGACCTGGTAATAGTCGAAAAGCGTGATACCGCGAATAATGGCGACATGGTCATCGCCTGTATCGAAAACGAAGAAGTGACGCTCAAGCGCATTTACCGCGAAGGCAATCGGGTGCGACTGCAACCTTCTAATCCAGTCATGCCGCCGATTATCATCGAAAATCAAGATGTCACCATCAAGGGAATAGTCATCGGCGTTTTGCGCAAATATCGTCGCCACTGAGGTGCTGTCATGCGTAGGCGTATTGCCTGTATAGATCTCGACGCATTTTTCGTTGCAGCGGCCCTGCAGATAATCAGGGCCAGATACGGATTCAGCTCAATCGTCAGATCGCGCTCAACAATAAGGATAAGCAGATATGACTGATAACCAGATCACTCTTGGCCGCCTGCTCTCCGAAACTGCGCATTTAAACTATCAGCTGCTGCAACTGCAGATCGATCGGCTCGAATGCGAGCTTATTCCTTATATAGACCCGCTGCAGAAAATGCTCAAGCATAGCGGGAAACAGCAAATTACCTCTGAAAATCTCAGTCTGCCCGTTCTTCATGCAAAGCTGACCCGTCTGCACCATCTCAAATTTGAACTGAACCAGACCGAACAACTCTGCCGCATCGCCGCGTAAAAGAGTTTTTTTTCGGCTGATTGCATATTGTTGCAAGCAAAGCTTGCCGGTCAGTATGGTCTGCACTTATCATAATAGTGAGGCCGGATCTTATCGGGAGAGAGCTTGCAAAAGTCAATAAATAACCGGACAGCCTCACTGCTGCAATACACCGGGCTGGTGTTTTGCTTTTTTGTGTTTCCGTTTTTTGTTTTCAATGCGAGTCTGGCAAGCCTTCTTGACCTGAAGCTCGACAATCATCGGCATCAGGTTTATCAACAACTTTCCGCCCAGCTCAAGCTTCTGCTGCCATATAATGATGAACGGCGCTATTACAGCCTTATGCTGCAAAAGATATTCAACATTGCCGTGCAGCAACCAGATCCCTCTGCCTACCTCGAAAAAGCCATAGACAGGCTCAAAAAAAATCATCATGGCCGCTTTGAATTCGTTGTCTGGGATGCATCAGGAAACGTCATCGAAAAACTCACCGACGAAAAACGCTTTCGTTTTGTCGTAAACAAGCTTTACCAGGTCTTGAGGACGGTCACCGTTCATCTTGCCGCTGGCAACTCTGAAGAAATAAGAAAACTGGAGGTTATAAAAACAAACTTTAATCTGATCAAGCGCTTTCTCGGACGAATATTCATGCCCGACACGCTAGAACAACCATACCTGGCCGACGAACAATCTTCGCTGATCCTCGCTGACTACGGCAAAACCCGCCCGTATTTCTGGTATCATACTGAAGCTAAAATCAGCATGCTCTGCTTCATATCATGGGACGCCATAAGCGACAACCGTGGCATAAAAAACATTATCAAGTCGGCAAACCAGAGCAACGAAGACATCTGTATCGGGTTTGCCTCGTTACATGACCTTGCCAGCCCATATTTGTGCAAAAACGCCCATATCGCAAACGAAGTGGTCCTGGCTCTCGCCAAATACGAAAATTCATCTGAACCGATGATCGAAACTGCCAATGCACAAATTGTAGTGCAGATGCTCAACCCGAACACACGCATATTTGCACTGCGCCTCAAAAAACACGAGATATATACCCCGCAAACCATTCGTATGCGAATCATTACCCAGACAGTCGTTTTATATCTGCTGGGCAGCCTGTTGCTCTATTTTAACTTCAAAGTGCGCCGGGCATTTTTCTCAATCAGATGGAAACTTCTGCTGTTATTCATGTATGCGAACATTGCACCACTAACCGTTCTTGGCGCTATCTCCTATGATTATCTGCAGAACAGAAAAGTTGCGCTGCGCAATGAGTTCCAGCTCGAATCAGCAAGACTGCTGCGCGAACTCGACAGCAGATTTATAATTCAGAGCGAAAAATATGCACGCCAGCTGAACTCTATAATTGAGTGCAGCAATGCCGAAAACGGCGGGAAAATGCTCAGCCCCCGACAGATAGAACAAATCAGAAATGCAATCTTTGAATATAAGCCTTCCGAGGCATTTCTGGTAGATCGCAACGGCGTCATGCATTTTGGATTTGGCACAGGTGGCAGAAATGTCAGCCATTCGAATTCTTACGTAAAACGCTTGGCTGACGCCATTCTCAAGTTTCAAAGCCGCATTATTGTGACTGCCGACAAATCGGATGTTCTGACCAAAATCGCCGACCCTGAGCACACAGACTTTGTGCGCAATTCTATTCGCGACAGTCGCAAAATCTGGCCAATGAGCATAGGCGACAGCATGAAAATGAGTTACTGGAACATGCTGGGCAATCCTGATGAATACATCAATAACTATTTTTTGCTCCTGTTATGGGATGAAGAAGAATTTCAGAAAATTTTCCTCGAGCAATATTTCTGTCAGTTGCCGCGCAGCAACCTGATGTCTGGCGCGTTCGCCAGAACCGCCAACAGCAGTCAGGTTTTTCCAGACGCCGGAAAAGCCGGCAACGAGCTTGCGGCCTTTCTCAAAGATGCTGGGCATAGCAGTGGCAATATTTACAGCAGTCTGCAACTTGCCGGGCAAACCCATCTGGCTACGGGATGGCGCGGCAAAAACATGAATAGAACATGTTTTGCCATTGTCTACCCGACTTCAAAGATCGATGCCGAGATTGCCGAAATCACCAGGCGCATGCTCGCCGGCGCAGCAATGAGCATAATTCTGACCATCATCATCGCACTGGCTGTAGCACGCCAGTTCCTCGGACCGATAAAGTCATTAAGTGTCGCGGCAACAGCGATCAGTCTTCATGATTATCGCCACCGCATAGATATTGCCGACAAAGACGAGTTTGGCCATCTCGGGCAGGTCATGAATCGCATGATCGAAGGACTTGGCGAACTTGAAATTGCTAAAATCGTTCAGGAGAGCCTTTTCCCAGAGAAACAGCCAAATTTCATGCCTTTTGATATTTACGGCCAAAGCGTGGCGACAACAACTCTGGCCGGCGACTATTACGATTTTATTGAAATCGATAACAACCGCATGAGCGTAATGATTGGCGATGTCGCCGGACACGGAATTGCAGCAGCGCTGATTATGGCCATGGCCAAGGCCGGCGTTAAAATGGCGGATCGCGAAGAGAAGCTTGACGGCGCGAGATTTATCGAAGAACTGCATAAGATACTCTACAGCCTTAAAGACGGTCAGCTCAAACGCATGATGACCTTTCAATATCTGCTGCTCGACAAAAATGCTGCCAGCATCAATCTTTACAATGCCGGGCATTGCTGTCCACTGCTTGTCGACAGCAAAAGCAGTCAGGCCAGGTTTCTTGAACTTGCCAGCATGCCACTGGGAGTCGATAAATCACCGCAGCACAGCAACTGTTCGCTTAATTTGCAACCAGGTCAGGCATTGATTCTATACACTGACGGGATCACCGAAGTGCAAAAAGCAACCGGCGAATGTTCTGGCCATGAACGCCTGGCGCAGGCAGCTCTGCAAAACTACCAGAAAAACTCAAAGAGTTTTTATAAGGCACTTTATCAGGAATACCTCGACTGGTCTGGCAAAAGCAGCGGCGACGACTGCACGATGATTGTAATCGGCTACCCTGAACGTTAAGACGGAGACAGCAATGAAGCAGACTGACAACACAAAATGGCTGGGCGCAGGCCGAAAGTTTCTCGCCTGGCTGCTCATGGCCATCTGTTTTGTCGGAATTCCGGCAGTTCTAATATTTATCGCTGTTGATCGCTATTGTCAGCTCGTCGAACTTGAACTCGGCAAAGATCTCAAAATGAGCCTGCAGCAGGCACTCAGCGAAACCAGCCGCGGTGTCAACATCGGCAATTACCTTGCCAGAAATCTTGACGAGCAGCTGCGTGACTTTTCGAGAAATCAGGCAACAGACAGCGTAATAATCGACTGGCTCGAAAGTGAAAGAAAAATTTTAGACAACCGTCTTTCGTACCTGATCTGGGATTCATCGGGTACAAGCATTGCGCAAAACATATCAGCAGACCCGCAAAACCCCGACTGGTGCGAGGTTTTTACCGAGATTTCACAGGCCTGTTATGGTGGCAAAAACCAACTGCGTCTGAAGTCAAAGATAAAAACAGATCTCAGCCGGGTACGCAAGGTTCTGGGACCGCAATATGTCAGCAACATGCTCGAAGATTGCGCGAACCCGAAGAACTATGGACTCTGCTGTATCGACAGCGCATTGCGCCACCCGCTTATCTGGGCTAATTCATATTCAAACCGCGTATATCTGATTTTCTTCGACCCGGCAATCCTTAAGTCAGACATGGGCATCAAAAGGCAGCTTGCAAGCTTTGCCGGCAACCGGCCGCAGCTGTTTGGCATATTCAAACCCGACGCCGATGTTTCTGGCCTCTGGTCACCCCGGCCAGTTGCCAGTCCGGAAAACTTGCTGACAAAGCTCAAACAACTCAACCATAGCGCTGCGAGCGTTCTCGACGCAAACAATCAGCTGCTGGCAACAGCCTTTCTAACCCCTGATTTAAGTGTTTTTGCCGGCACCGACAAGCATTACAGCACACAGGAGCGGGTAATTTATCCTCTCGCCGTTGCCAGCATGTTTGCGGGGCTTATGCTGCCTTTCCTCATCTATTCATGGCGCATTACCATAGCAGGTAAACCAAGCTCGCTTTCGATAAGGCCGCGCATAGCATTCATTTTCTTCTTTGCCTGCGCAATACCTTTCATGGCGATCTCAATCTTTGCCCGCGAACACTACGCACAAAAATACGATGCCAGCCTTAAGGAAACCCACCGGCGAGCGCTGGTGCTGCTGCAAAACTATGACGAGCGCATACAGTCATTGTGGAGCAAACTCGAATACAGCACCAAACAATATCTTGATGAATGGATAAAAGACATGCGCGGTCGCGAGATTGATGAAGAAAACAATCAAAAGGTAGCCATAGTTTCCCGCAAGCTGCTAGCCGAAAACTTTTACATAATTGCCAGCGCATCAACAATCGCCGGCTCCTATAATGGAATCGAACATCTCAGCGAAAGCCTCGAACAGCAGGAGCGCAGCAGCGAAGAAAAAAAGCTCAACGAACACGGCAAGCCCGTCTATAAAAGCAGCGACACGCAAAATGCCCAGATCGCCAACATTATTGGCAAACGAATAATGAGCGAGCTCAACGGTGTGCCACGCAGCACCAAAGAAGCCGACCGGCTCGAACTGCTTTTTGAGTCGGTAATGCAAAAGTCGTTTGATGAAATTACCCATTCATTTATCAGGGCGATGGGAGGCTTGAGTCCATGGGGATTCGGGGCAACGCTTAACCTGTCACTATTAAATTTTTTGTCGGCAGGTGCAGATGAAAAAGTAGATTTCATGGCACTGATGATCTGGAACAGCCCGAGCGTGCAACTCTCGTATCTGCAGAAAACCATCGATGAGGTCAACCGAAATCCCCTTGGGCTGAAGGTCATAGCATGCAATCAGTTCAACAACAAGTATTACCCGGAAGGATTCCAGGTGCCAATAGAACTCGAGAAATATTTCAGACGACTGACCGACCAACCTACTGAAGAAATCGAGATTATGAACCTGGATGGGCAAGAATACATGGTTCTCGGCTTCAATGGCAAGCACCTGTCGCGCTTCAAGATTCTGGGACTGTACCCGCTCGACCGGCTTGACCGCATGATTGCCGGGCAAAGAACCGACCTGGTTCTGGTCTCGTTATTCTGCCTGATTCTTGCCGCATGGCTCGCGCAGATTCTTGCGCGCAGTTTCCTGAATCCTCTAAACAGCCTGCAGAACGCGGCTCTTGCCATCGAAAAGCGTGATTTCAGACATCGCATCGGCGATCTTGGCAAAGACGAATTTGGCGAGACTGCCGCAATTTTCGACGAGGTAATGATCGGACTCGAAGAGCTGGCAGTAGCGAAAGTCGTTCAGGAAAGCCTTTTCCCGCAGAAGGCACTGCATATGGGCGGTTTTCGCATCTACGGCAAAAGTCTTGCCATGGCTGAGCTCGGCGGTGACTATTTCGACTATTTCACGGTCGATGACAACAATCTGGCAGCACTGCTGGGCGATGTGGCAGGACACGGGGTGGGCGCAGCACTGATTATGGCTATGGCCAAGGCTGGGATCGTTAAATGCCGCGAACAGCTCAAATCTCCGGTAAAACTACTTGAGCGACTGCATGAGCTGATCTATGGCTCAAAAACCCGCAAACAGAAAAAAATCATGACTTTTCAATACCTTACCGCCGACTGTAGCAGCGGAAAAGCTGTTTACGCCAACGCCGGCGGCTGCTCACCAATTTTCTGCAGCAACGGAAAATCGGAAGAGATTGCGCTGCCAGGCGCCGCATTGGGCGCCTTCAAGAAAGCCAATTTTCAACAGCGCGAAATTGCTTTTAAGTCCGGCGATCTGCTGGTTTTCTATACCGACGGTATAATCGAGACACGCAACCGTGATGGCGTGGAGTTCGGCTATGCGAACTTTGCCAGGCTGGTTGAAGAAAGCGCCGGCAACGACCCCGAAGAAGTTTACAACCGCATCTGCGCTGGATACTACCGGCACATCGCCGGACAGGAAGCACAGGATGACCTCACCCTTGTCGTTATCTGCTACATATAATTGCCTGAATTTTTAAGTGCGGGCTGCAAAATCTTGTGATTTACAGTATACTGGTGCGACTGCAACAGATTATCTTATCAGGATCCGCAAATGAAAATTGTTATAACCGACAAGAGCGGTAAAATACTTTACGAAGGCAGCCCCAGCCTTCATGGGAATGGCATCAGAATAGGCAACGGCAATGACTGCGATATTCAGCTCAACAAGATGGGCATCGCCCGCAATCATATGCAGCTGCGCTATAATAGCGACGGGCATCTGACCCTGCAGGACCTGCAAAGCCCCTTCGGCATAATGGTCAACAAGACCCTGCTGCAACCGGGCCTAATTACCACAGTTAAACCAGGTGCGTTCATCGAACTGACTGACGACGTTTTCGTACATCTGCAGATCGAAGCAGGCGAAGCGATCCAGCCAGTAAGCGGCGAGAGGATATTTCCTTTTTTCCTTAACAGCAACGAAAACTTCGTGCGCCAGTGTTTCACGACAATGCGCAGCAAGATCCCGCGGCAGTATTATGCCGCTCTCACTGCCGCCGAAGGCGAACTGGCCAGTCGCATCAAAGAATTGTCTGCCGTTCTCGAAGTTACCTACGCGCTTAACTCGATCAGCAGTTTTCCGCGCCTGCTCGATTTTACGCTCGAAATGGCACTGGCGGTTACCGGTGGCGAACGCGCGATGATCATGCTGTTTAACGAAGAACTCAACCGACTCGAAACAGTCGCCATGCAGAATTTTGCTCAGGCCGAAATTACCAGTGACATGCAGGCAACGGCCATGCTGGTCAGCAGGTGTTTTGAAAATGGCGAGTCATTAATCGGTGCAACTGCCAAATTCAAACAACCCGGCCGCCGCGGCAAGAATCCCGAAGATACCGGCATCATTTCGGTCGCCGTGGTTCCGCTGAAAGAAGGCGCTACGAACACCGGAGTGCTCTACATTGACACCAAACACAGCGGCAACATACTCACCTCG
>MFYY01000205.1:13037-18367 GCA_001787855.1 Candidatus Riflebacteria bacterium GWC2_50_8
GGAATTGCCAATCAAAACCTTTTCTTACGGCGGCTCTCAGAAGAGTTCTGCCGGGCACAGCGTCATCAGAAAGACATTTCGTTGATTCTCATGGATATCGACCATTTTGCTGCGATTAACGAGACGCATGGCGAGAACAATGGCGACCGCGTTCTGAAAGAAGTCGGCAGGATTTTCAAAAACACCATGCGCATAAATGATCTTGTAGCACGCATCGGAGCGGATTCGTTTGCCATGCTGCTTCCGGAAACCAACTTTGCCGGAGCCCAGATTGTCGCCGGCAAGCTGCGCAACACTCTGAGCGGCACAAAAATCAGGTCCGGCAGCCGTAGCATTCAGGTCAGCGCGAGTTTTGGCATCGCGAGCAGTTCTAAAACCACGACCAAGCCGGGCGACCTGCTCAAGTTTGCCGAAAAAGCACTAAAACAGGCGAGAAAACGCGGCGGCAACCAGATAGCCTGACGACAAAAGCCTCTCTGTGGCAACACAGCCAAAGATGAATAAAACCATACACATGTTATTGAATAACAATGCAGGAAAGAAATTATGATAAATCCGCTCGACGACCTCATCATGTCACGCAATAAAAAAAGTCTCGACGAACTTGAAAAACTGGCTGGATTCTCACCAGGAAAGAGCGGTAAAGACAAGTTCAGTGAGGTAGCCGGCAATGTCACAAAAAAGGCCGAACAGGGTACAGAACCGGGCAAAGAAGGCGGCGAAGATCGGCATTGGCAGACTCATAAGATGTTTGCAAGAATTTATGACAAATCAGGGCGCTCCTTTGCCCTTTTTGTCGGCGACCTGCTCGACATAATGCTGAGCGGCCCGGTTCAGTCGCGTCTGGTTAACGAAATGATCGAAGACAAGATCAATCGTATGCGCAAGGTCAAAGAAGCCGCGGCCGAGCCATCGACCCAGAAGGTAAAGGTTCAGGCCAAGCGCAGTTCAAAATACGATGTCAACGTTGGCGGCGAAAAACGCATTTTCTCGCGGCACTTTCTCAAACGCAAAGGCTTTCTGGCTGCACTTTTTCTTGACAGCGAAGAATTTCAATCCTATAAGAAGTTGATGAAACAGCTCGAAGTCGTCTGCCGTGAAGGCATTGAAGAGCCAATACCGGCCAGCGAGACCGACCGCCGCGAAGCACTCGAAAAAATAGTGGGTGAACTGCGCTATGAGATTCATCAACACGATGTGGTCAGAGCCTGGGCACTGCTCGAAGCCGACACCTTCAAGCATCTTGAGTGGTTTTTCGGGCAGACAAAAGATCTTCATCTGGTCAGACCAGACTTTTATGAAGATCTCGACAAAGCTTATCGCGATGCCAAGAAACTGCTGAAACTGGTTATCCAGGATATCCAGGAAGAGTTTCCGCCCTCTGAAGAAAAACAGGATGCTTACGAAGACTATCTCAAAGATATTCTTGAGGTGTACACTCATCATCATTTTGTATTAAAGCGCTATCACCAGACCCGCCCGGCGATCTCGCTCAAAGATTTCGAACTGACCAAAGAAGAGCTGCAGGAAAAAATCGAGGAACTGCGCGAAGAAAGCGACGAATTACGGCGCCGCATGCAGACCTTGAACATCGAAAAAGACCAGGCGCAGGCCGACGCGCGGTCGCTCAAAAACAGCAATGACGAGCTCAAACAGAAGGTCGACCGCCTCGACCCCGCTGAAGTGCAGAAACAGATCAAAGCCGCCGAAGCAAAGGCCAATGCTGCCGAAAAAGAACTTCACGAAACTCTCGAAGAAGAAGCCGATCTGCGCAGCGATATGCGCAAGCTCGACGAAGAAAACCAGGAACTTATCCGCAAGCTGCAGCAGTTGCATGCCATACCCGACGAAAGCGCCTATTCAGTTGAGAATCTCATGATCGGCAAGCGGGTTGCAATTTTCGGTGGCGTTGGCCGTGACCATTATTGGCCAATTCTTAAAGAAGCCGGGGTCGATAACGAAGACTATGAATGGTATGAGGGTTATCACACAATCAGCCAGGCCCGCACCGCCGAGATTGTCGGGCGCTGCGACCTCGTTGTCGTTGTTACCGCCTACGCCGGACACTTGCTGCTTTACCAGGTGCGCCCGTGCATTCAACCGCACCAGCACTTCTTCAAGATTCATAAAAGTGGTGCCGGCTCACTGCGCAAAGAAATTATCAAGACTTTCAAAAAATAACTAAATCCCGGTTCATACCGTCTCGTTTTTATATATGAAGATGACCCCTGAAGAACTCTGGAAACTGGCCATACGCGGCGATCAGCCGGCGTGGCAGAAGCTCTATGAGTTGTTTGGCGGGCCGGTTTATCAGTTCTTTCTCAGAAATACCAGAAACGTCGAGATGGCTGCCGACAAGACCCAGGAAGTCTTTCTGCGCATCTTCAAAAGCCGCGAGGCCTTTGGCGGCGGATCGTTGAAAAGCTGGATCTTCCGCATCGCACGCAACCTGCTCATCGACGAGTGGCGGCGCGCCGGACACCGTGAAGTTCTTTCCGATAACCTGCCTGAAATCGCCGACACTGCGACCGGGGTAGAAGAAGAAGTCATCAACGCTATCGAACACGCGCAGATGAAGGAAATGATTGACGAATGTCTGGAACTTCTCGACGAAGACAGCCGGATGACGGTCTGCCTGGTATACCTGGCCGGTTTGAGCATACCCGAACTGGCCAGCGTGATGGAAATGCCCCTGGGCACCGCCAAAACGCGGGTGCGCCAGGCGCGACTCAAACTCGACGCCATGTTATGCGAAAAAATGCAGATTAAAAGGGTTGAACAGGGCCTATGAACTGCAACGAACTTAAAATTTTGCTTAGTGAATGCGAGAGCCTGGCAGATCTCGGCCAGTTGCCCAAAGTCACCACGCACCTTAAAGACTGCGCCGCCTGCCGGGCAGCCCTTCTCTACGAGGGAAAACTGCGCCAGGGTTTCGCAGGTATCGCCGGCGAAGCTGCGCCGCCCGATCTGGCAGCCAGAATCATGGCAATTCAATCTGAACCGGCAACAGAAACAGCAAAATCTGCAGAGTCAACTGAACCAGGCTGGCTTGACCAGCTGCTGCGCTCACTGCAGGGGTTCCCGTTCAAGGTGGCTTTCGCGGCCGGCCTGACCGGATTTTTCGCAGCCTTTCTGATTCTGCGCCAACCGCAGCTGGCGCCAGTAAACGAGCCGGCCACTATTGCCACACGCCAGAAACAGACCGCACCGGTTCCCGCCAAAGACGAAGCATTTCAGCTGGCAAAAGCAGGAAGAGAACCGACCGGTTCGCATGAAAAGACACTGCTGCTCGAAACGACGAGCGCAAAAAAACAGCGCGAACCTGGTGGCGATTCGATGCAACTGGCGATGGCACCAAAAGAAGAAAAAGCAGTCGTGTCGGCAGACGACCACAAAATTGCAGAATCATCAGAACTGGGCGTTGCACCAGGCAGCGAGGCCGAAGCAGACACCTCTGCTGAAGAGCAGATACCCGGCGCCGTGACTTTTGCGCTCGACAGCAGCGCTGACACCTTCGTCGCCGATAAGGCGGCAGGGGCGGCAGCCGTTTCTCTTGCCGACCAGCCCGCTGCGTCTGAGCCCGAAATGCAGCTGGCCATGGCGCCTTCACCCGAGCGTGAAACAGCTAAATCGGTCAGGCCGTCTGCTCCCGCCAGGTTCGCCGCTCCACCGCCGGTCGGCGAGACACACACACGCATATCAGCCTCGCAGATTATGTCTGAGAGCAGAAGCAAAAAATTTGAGCTGAGCAATGAGATGTTTGCCGAAACAGAAAGCTCAGATCCTCTTGCTGATGAACTGCGCAAACTGATCGAGGCCAACGCCATCAATCTGCCAGAAGGTTTCATCAGCCTCGACGAACTTGCCATGCGCGGCTACCTGCCGGCCGAAAAACTTCGCCGGCTGCGACCGCCAACCGGCAGCGGCTGGTATCTGCAGAAAACCGCCGGACAAATGCGCATCTTCCTCAAAAAGCGCTGATTGCCTGCAAAATAAACTGCAAAAAGTAAAATAGTTTTCCCCAAAGTCTTTTTCATTTGATCTTCTTATGTATGAAAAAAAAAATAAGGAGATCATTATGAAAAACTTTGTGGGTTTTGCTCTCTTTGTCGGCCTTGGCATACTGACGTCACTTTGGGCGCAGCTTGACGAACAGAGAAATCAAAACGCAGACCTGTTCAAAGCACGACAGATGCTGATTGAATGCTTTGCCGGGCTCGACCTGCAACGAATCATCGAACAAAATGCCGAGTATTTCGAAGAACTCGACGCCGGCTACGATGCCGACAATCAGCGCTTTTTCATTGAACAGCCAATTGCCGGCAGCCAGTATCGCGACGCCGGACTGTTGATGCTGATCAGTTACCCACGCCCGGGTGAAGCAGAAATATGTCTTTACGCGCCTGAGCACCTGTCATGGCAGTGGCTGCGCAGTCGGGTCAGGCGGGTGCCTGCGTGCATTAATGCGCCACTGGTGTTTGAACCAATGCAACAACCAGACGACATGATGCCAAACAGTCAACCAGCTTCTGCAACCATGCAACTCCAGCACTGCAAATACGAGCCTGAAATGGGCAATTGAGATTCCGCCGCGACTGGCGAGAGTAAGCCTACACCCTGATCACTGCGTTCGCGGTACACTAATCTGGTTGTATTATTAAAACAAAGAGTGTATTCTTTGGGAGTTATTAACATAATCAGGAGGGCTTTTATTATGGCAATGGAACTCAACAGCAGCAGCTTTCAGGCTGAGATTGCAGATTTCAATGGCGCAGCAGTGGTCGATTTCTGGGCACCCTGGTGCGGACCATGCCGCATGATGGGTCCGATTATCGAGAATCTGGCGACCAAACTGGCCGGCAAAGTCAAAATCACCAAGCTCAATGTTGACGACAGCCCTGATATTGCTGCCAAGTTCAACGTTTCTACTATTCCAACCCTGATTTTTTTCAAAAACGGCAAGGCAGTACATACCACTATTGGTGTCGTTCCCGAAGCAGAACTCGAAAACCAGATCAAAGCCAACCTGCTCTGATCGTCAGAGCCCATTAAACAGGAGCAGCGTATGAATCAGATCGTCAGCAAAGACGCGATAGAAGCCATTATCAGAACAGACAGTCACGATCCTTTCAAGACCCTTGGCGCGCATGTCGCCGAATTGAAGGGCAAAAAGTGCGTCGCAGTCAGAGCCTTTCTGCCAGATGCAGTAAAGGTCGAAATCATCGATATCAGCAACGGACAAGCCTTTGAGGCCAGCAAACTTAACGATGCCGGCTTTTTTGAAGCGGTCGTAACTGAGCATAAAGAAGTTTTCGCCTATCGCCTGAAAA
>MFYY01000206.1:0-920 GCA_001787855.1 Candidatus Riflebacteria bacterium GWC2_50_8
CGACGGTTCCGGGCGGGATCAACGGGCAGTCTTCTTGTGGCGGAGCGGCAAACGCCTATTGCTATACGCAGTTTTCGGAAGGTCAGACGTATGCGGTATCATTCGAACTTGAAAACGCCATTCCCGAAGCAGCGCTTGCGAAGGGTCTGAACTGCGCCACCCCGGACGGGATGAATCCGGGAGCGTGTCCTGCAGCACAATAATCTATGCTCGCCGGCTCCCTCTTCTTTTTCTTGATCGGCCTGTGCATCGGGAGTTTTTTGAATGTGGTCGTATTCCGCACGCACTCGGAAATGCCGCTCGTGGGGCGCAGCCGCTGCATGGTGTGCGAAATTCCGCTCGTCTGGTATGACATGATCCCCGTATTCAGTTTTATGGCGCTTCGGGGCCGTTGCCGCAGCTGTCGAACATCGATCTCCTGGCAGTACCCGGTCGTGGAGTTCATGACCGGACTTCTGTTCATGATCGCGTATCTACGCTACGCCGGCGGCTATGTTCTTCCAGCCACCGCCACGTTCGACACGCTTCCGATCTTCATGGTGCGCGACCTCCTCTTTTCCGTGTTTTTGATCATTGTCTTCGTTTACGACCTGCGCTACGTGCTCATCCTCGACCGATTCACGGTTCCGGCGATGATCGTGGCGCTTCTCATCAATGTCTGGCTCGGGATGTCACCCGTTGACCTGCTTGCCGGCGGGACGATTATCGGCGGATTTTTCATGGCGCAGTACCTCCTGTCGCGCGGCACATGGGTTGGCGGCGGAGACGTACGCATGGGAGCGCTCATGGGGCTCATGCTGGGGCTCCGAGACGGACTAGTCGCGCTATTCATCGCGTACATGCTTGGGGCGATCATCGGGATCGGCCTGTTGCTCGCGGGCAAAGTAACGCCGCGCTCACAGGTTCCGTTCGGGACGTTT
>MFYY01000206.1:967-1131 GCA_001787855.1 Candidatus Riflebacteria bacterium GWC2_50_8
AGAAATAGGCTTCTTCGAGGTCGCGGTTTACACCCTCGCCATTTTCATAGAGTGTGGCCAGGCTGAACTGAGCAGTCACATTGTTGCGATCAGCAGCTTTTTTATACCATTCTGCCGCGACACTGTGGTCTTTTTCGACGTGCATGCCGCAATAATACATGAAA
>MFYY01000206.1:1153-14062 GCA_001787855.1 Candidatus Riflebacteria bacterium GWC2_50_8
CCTTGCGGTAGTCACCTTCGAGATAAGCTTTTCCAGCCTGTTCAAGCACCGGTTCTTTTTTGCCGCAGCAACCGGCGGTTAAGACCAGGGCCAGAACAACCATGACTATCGGCAGGCTTTTTATGATGTTTGTCATTATCAGCATTCCTTATTAGACTATCCTGAATCTATATTTTTTTTAGCTGTTTGTAAAGGTTGAGAATTGGTGAACTTGCTTTCAATTACTGGATAATCTGTTAGAATTAGTTTACCATGGCTGAACAGAAAACATGGTTGGGGGGGGAAAACGGTCTTAATGAAGCGGCGATTGAGTATGGCTTTGCCATTAATTTTCGCTTTTGTTTTGACTTTGCTGCCCTTTGGTCTTTTAGAATATAATCAGCATCAGCGCAACAAGGTTCAAAACGAGCGTGCGATCACGAGATGGGAACAGACCGCGAGTAACTATCTGCAGCTGTTTCGCTCGGTATGGTCTCTCGAAGCGCAGATAAACCGCCGCTTTTTTTTATTATACAAGAACCTAAGCCGGTTTCAGACGGAAGATCATCTTGACGCTGCAGTGTTTATGCGTGAGATGCACCGCTGTTTTCCAAAACAATTTATGCCTGAGCATATTTATGCCGGGCTCGTCGACAAAAATGGTCGCAGCGTTGCGATGTTCAGCGGTGACGGTTATACAACTAGCAAACAGCGATTTTTTAAGAGAGTGCTCGATGGCCTGGTCCGACCGGCAGGTAGCTACAGCAGCTCGGAACTTTCGAGTTTCAATGCGATGTCGCGCGGCGCCTTTGGCGAAATTCTTGATTTCGGGTTACTCAGGGATTTTCGTGCCGGCAAGATCTGTTCGGCAGTCTATGAGGGTCGTTCGCGCCTCATCATCTGGGATAGCGTGAAGATTGCTTCGGGGCAGCGCGTGGTCTACCTGATGCTTTTTTCGCCCGAGGCCATTGACCGGGTTGGGGCGATGCAGCTTGCCGGCAGGGTTCTCGGCCAGAAATACCCTGCAGTAAGTTCGGTTCTGGTGCCGGTCAGTCAGGCTGATAGCGGGCTTAAGCCGATATTTGATGATTTCGTAAGTAATGAGCAGCGCAACACTCTTAAGCCATGCCTGGACGAACTCAAGACAGGCGGAATTAATCGCGACAAATGGTTTCCGCCGGGAAAGTATGTTGATTATCGCGGGCTGAGAATCATGCGGGAGTTTATTGATTACGCGGTATCTTATGAAATATGGATAATCAGCCGTGAACCTCTCAATAACAAGCAGCGTGAGCCATTTGTCAGTTTTGTTTTGCGCCTGTTTTTTTATACTGCCTGGATTCTGGTGTTTGCCAAGGTTCTGATCAGTGGGAATCCTGTTGGCATAAGCCTGCAGACCTGGCTGACGCTTACTTTTATGGTGGTCGGAGTTTTGCCTCTCGTGGTTTTTTATGTTGCCGGGCTTTTTCACGTCGACTCCTCAGCATATCGACGCGAACAGGAGGCGATAAAAGATGCACTCCAGCAGCTTGAAGAGGCCGATACTTCAGGCGAGGTGCTTCTGGCTGATTATCACAGTTTCTGCCAGCGTCTCGAAAGCGACCCGCTATGGATTGCTAAGATGGCTGACTGGAACTATAAATCCTGGGAATCTGTCATAGGTGCTCTGCCTGCGCGATTTGCCGCGGCGGGTCTGCGGATTGACGCGGTATATGTTTACCCGCCGGACATTGCAAGTCTCAGCGGCCGGCTTTTCAGCTTCCCCGGGTCTGACTATACAGAACAGCGCGAAACTGCCACGTATAATTTTTATGGCAACTGGATTCGCAAAGCTTACTATAGTATTGCGCCTCAGATTATGAATGGTGAGGAACCTGAATTGCAGATGTTAAGAGGGCGTAGTGGTAAAGAGATGATGCGCTACTTTCTCTCCAACCGTGGCGATATAGAATTTTTCGATTTCAGCGACGAAAAGTATTTCGTCTATCAGAATTTTCTGTTGCGCGATGGAGTTCCACAGAACTGGTATTTTTTCAGAATCAGCATTTCGCGCGTATTTGAACAGTATCTGCGCGAGTCGATAGTCAATTTTCAAAACATATTTTCTGAAAACATCTATGCGATAGCCGAGATAAAAGGCTCCAGGTCGACGATGGTGCTGCCGGCTGCCCGCAGCAAGGATGCAATGATGATGAATCAGACGGCAGGTCATCTGATCGAGATGGCAGCAGTAACCAGAGCTAGCAGCGTCGAACAGAACGAAGATCATCTTGTGGTAGTGTATCCTTGCGTCAGATCAGGGCCATTTATTCTCGCCAATCTGGTATTTTTTAAAAACTTCAGACTTCGAGCTTTTCAGCAGGAAATGATTCTGTCATTCATTGTTATTCTTATGGCAGTTCCGGTTTTTCTGATTTCGCGGCTGACCGCTGAATACCTGGTTCAGCCACTGCTTAACGTTGAGACCGGTCTTAAGAAAATTGCGGCCGAGGATTACTCGCAAAAGCTTAGTCTTCAGCGCGAAGACGAGCTTGGCAAGTTAAGCATTGCCTTCGATAAAATGGTCGATGGCATTAAAGAGCGGCGCAATCTTGGGCGTTTTGTTTCGGCGTCGCTTGATCAACAGGTTGCTAACGATGAAACGGCCGGGCATAAAGGCATGGAAGGGCGTTTTGGAGCGGTTTTGTGTTCTGATATCAGGGCATTCACCACACTCAGCGAAGCTCATCCGGTGCGCGAAATTGTTGTGATGCTGAATGATCATCTGGCGGCAATGTCGTCATGTATAAAAGAGCACGATGGTATGGTTGAGCAGTTTGTAGGTGATGCCATAATCGCAATTTTTTATGGTGAAAGTCTCGGTGAGGCTTGTGAAAAAGCGGTAAAAGCTTCTCTGGCGATGATCGATCGCCATCGCCTGATCAATCTACAGCGTGAAAGTCTCGGTCGTTTCAGCTATGCTTTCGGTGTCGGTATTGAAGTTGGGTATCTGCTTTTCGGCACTATTAAGGCGGGAAATCGCCACGAATATCTCGTGGTCGGCGATGCGCGAGTCCGTGCTGAAGCTCTCGAAGCCTGTTCCAAACAGGGCAGAAACACCAGGGTGATGGTTTCTGAAAAGGTTTTTGCTCTGACCAGGGGTGTGTACAATTATGAGAAGCTATCAGAAACCTCTGAATATGAACTGGTAGGTGAGCTCTCATGACTTTGAACAGAAGCCTGGTGTTTGCCTTCAGTTTCATTCTGGTTCTGGCCTTGACCTTGCGGCTTGAACAGGAGCTGATCAGAAGCGATCGGCAGAAAATTGATCTGTCAGCTCAGGCGCTTCAGATCAATGACCGGATTCGTCAGGAGGCAAATGTTTATTCTCTGGTGCATAGGTCGTTCAGCCGCTTCAGAGATACGGTGTCGACAAATTACAAAACTCTGTTCAGATATGGCTGGCCGCCGGATTTTTTGCAGAAGGATCTGCCTATTGATTCTTTGGCGGTCGCTCTTGTTGATAATCAGGGTGTTCTCGTCGAGAGCGCAGTTCTGGCAGGTAAGATCGATTCTGAATTTCTGGCAAAATTTGTCTATATTGATTATCTGAAGACCGAGAAATACACCGAAGATGTGTTGTTCAACACAAAGCACCAGGCTTTGCGAGAGCGGGCAGACAGCCTCCTGACTGATTATATTGGAAGTCCTGCTGACCGGATAGCTTTCATGCAGATGCGTGCCGGCCGGCTCGTGACTTTTAAGTCGGCTGAGCAGCTGATCGGGGTCTACTGGGACAAAATCGAAGTTTCGCCTGAACATAACGTGTATTTTTTTTGTCGGATGAAACTGCATGAAATTTCGGCGCTGCACATTTTTAAAACTCTGGCATCATCAGAACTGGATGCGGATGCTAACTTTGCTGTGGCATTTTTTGACAGCCGTAGCAAAGAATTCGCGGCTGGCAGCGGATCTCCGGTGGTCAGGTCGAATTCTGATTTTGCAGCCATGAAAAGGGTTTGCAGTGACTTTGTCGATAACATTGCCAGAACTGGCAAAACCGGGACCGTGATTGTCCGCAAAAACCGGCTGATCATTGTAGTCGGGCGAGAAGTGGCTGGAACAGGACTGTTACCAGTTGTCGTGAGCAGTCTGGACGAAGGCTCGGCCCGCCATGTTGTTGCCCCGGTGAACCTGGCGTTTTTTGCCATAGTCTGTCTGGCACTGTTTACTTTCGTGCAGACTTCGGTTTTTGCACGCGGGGTAAGACTGAGTGTCGGCAAGGTGTTGATCATGGCAAGCCTGCTGGCTATTTTTATGCCATTCCTGATGGGCCGTTCAATCTTTCAGCTGATTTTGCGTGAAGCTTCCGACAGTGAAAGACTGAAGATCGATCGGAATCTATACAATACTCTTGCCGGCCTGGATTCCGGTGTGCGTCTTTACAATGCGGACTTGTTTCAGAGCTTTTTAAGGTCTTTCGCTCACCCCGAGACCCTTGCTGAGATGAAAAAGGCGCGTGAACTGCAGGCTGCCTACGACCGTGATCCATCAATACGAGAAAGTCTTGATCTGAAACAATCTAATCACGCAGTCATGAATATTGCAGAACGCGCCTTCGCGCCGTTCCTTAAAGGCTATGATGCGTCTGGAAATAATGAGCGTCGTGCTAACGCTATTTTGATCATGGGCCCGAACAATTTTACGCGCTATTATGATCGATTTAAGCGCGAAGTTGTCGGGCACAATGCTGATACAAGAAATGACTCGATGTTTGTGATGCTCAATCTTTATCGAAAGACTATCGAAAAATTCTTTGCCGCAAACGAATTTGTTGATGGTCTGGCCGAAAAGAGCGGCGACCGTTCCAATGAGATGGAAAAAGTAATTTACGACGAGATCAAGGCGCAGCTGGTAGGCTCTGTAGGTGTCGAAAGATATTATGAGATTTTTTCAAGGCTTGAAGGTCTCAACAGCATGCGGACAAGTATCGGCACCACTCTTTTTGCGGTGTTTCCTCTGCGCATAAACGGCCTGATCGAATACTTTTGCGGCATTGGCTGGGATGAATACGCTATCGGTGAATCATACATCAAGTCTGCTTTTGCCAACATCATCAACAATCAGATTACCCCGAACAGGTACACTTCATTGCTGGATCTGCTCGATCCTGCTTCGTTGATAAAGGCCACGCCGGTTCTTGTGCAGGCATTCAGCGGTTATCGTGCCGAATCATTCAGCTCCAGAGACGCAGACTCGTCGAATCTGTCAGTGATGATAAGAGGGTCTTCGCGCAGTCGACGTCTGCTGAGACGTGTTGGAACCGGAGATGATCAGGCGATCTACCAGGTTCTGCCGGGCCGATATTTGTCGCTGTATACCGTAGGCGGCCGTCAGGACACGTCACATCTTGAGCGGATCGAGTTCTGGCGGCACGTGATATTCATGGTTGGAATGATTCTTTTTGCCATATTCGCTGTCTTTGCGGCAGTTAACATCAGCCGATCTTTTACCGGGCCTCTAGAGCATCTGTTGTGGGGCCTCAATAAGATTGAAGCCGGAAACTATGATGTTAAGCTCAAAGATAGCCGTGAAGACGAGTTTGGCTCGATCTCGCGTGCTTTCAATCGAATGGTCAAGGGCTTGCGCGAGCGCAATGCGCTTGGCAGCTTTGTCTCAGAATCCGTGCGCCGTCTTGCCCGCAGTCCAGAGCTTTTTGAGAAGGCGCAGCAGGGGAGCGAGGCCAAATTTACCATTCTCTTTGCTGATTTTGAGGGGTTCACAGAGTTCACTGCCAATGCCAGTGAACAGGAAGTTCATCGCAAACTTGAATTCAGCCTGGAGCATTTTTTCAGATACGCCGAAAAATTTGGCGGCGAAGTTGACAAGGTAATCGGCGAAAAGCTGCTGATAACCTTTTCCCACGAACAGCTCGGCAAGAAGAATGCTGCGATAGCTGCGATCAAGCTGGCGAAGCTGATTATTGCCGATTTTAAGTCTGACAAAGATATCAGTCCTGTTTTCGGCATCAATTCTGGCCGGGTGATTTCAGGCATTATCGGAACCCCGGAAGTAAGAGTCGACAATACTGTCATCGGTGACCCGGTCAATGTGGCCGCGCGCATGTGTTCTCTGGCAACCAGTGATACCATGCCGGTCATCATTTCTGGTGCCATCAAAGAATGTCTAGGCACAGGTTATCGAGTAAAACCTGTCGCCGTCGAAAAGATTCGCGGCAAAAAACAGGAAGTCGAAGTTTTCAGCCTGGTTGTCTGAGCAGCCGATCAGTCGCAAAAAATAATTTCGGCGAATACCGGGATGTGGTCTGAAAAGCGTATTGGTGTTTCGACTCGTTGCCCTTTGATAAGGTCTTTGTTGGTGGGATCTGTTTTTAGCAGGATGTAATCGAGCTTTTTTGACAGGGTCGGGTAGCCGGCTGTCGGCAGGTTGCAGGCGTCACGCAAAAGATTGCCGGGAAGTCTGGCGTCAACATCTTCGGGGCGCAGGTTCATATCGCCGCCAACAATGACCCGTCCCGGCAGATTCGTGGCTGTTGCGGCCACCTGGCTGAACTGGTCGAGGTTTGGTCGGTAGTGACTGCGTGGGTCAGCAGAATAGAGGTGGGTATTGAGCAGGTGAACGGTCTTGCCGTTGACTTCGCTTTCGACGAGCAACCAGCCTTTCTGGGCGGTCAGTTCTTCGATAGAATGTTTTAATGAAACGGCAAAGCGTCTGGCCATGACGGCCTTCGTCGGGTATCGGCTTAAAATGAGCAGGCCAGAATAATTGTAGCCCAGCCCCGGCATATAGGCAGAATAATAGTCCGGGAAGGATGCGATCAGCATAGACAGGCTGTTGTTGTCCCATACTTCCTGGAGGAAGATGAAATCAGGGTTGAGCCGGTGCGCGCACCTGGCAAACTCAGCTATTCTCTGTTGCTGGTTAAAGAAAAAAGGAGCCGGGAACAGAATCAGATTTGCGCTGAGAGCCGTGATTTCAGCAGAGTCGCGGTTGCCTGGTTTTTTATTCTGTACAGGCGGCAGCACGGTGATGGTCGGAGATAATGTGCCAGCGAGAAGCTCGTAGATATCTGCTACTTTCATGCAGGCATCAATACGGTTCAGCACGCGTGAGCGTTGCGCCCTTCCCAGCAGCCGCGACAGCCTGTTCATCAATGGCGGCTTGAACGGTTTTAATGAAAAATTTTCAGCGGCGTTTGCCATGTTGACTGCGAATAGGAGTAGCAAAGTCAGCAGCGCTTGAGCATTAATTTTATTATTTTTAAAATATCTGTACATAGGTGATATTTGTGCAAAAATCGAAGTATTTCGAAGATAACTGGCAAATTATAGCCCTGATTCGGCGAATTTGCACTTAAATTCCGAAGTGGTTTAAGACGATGAAGTAATTAGAGACTAAGACGAATCGGAAAAGCCACCTCTCGGCCTGAAAAATAAGGAGCAGAATATGTTTAGCATCGATACTGAGCAGCGCAGTAAATTGCTTGAAAAGCTTGATTCACTGATTATGCAGTCGTTGCTGAAAGCTGTTCATCAGCCGACTGTCACGCCCATGAATACCATAGAACGTTAAATCAGGAGGCATTATGTCAGCAATAAATGTTATCGCCAGAATGTATGACAATCCTCTCCCGGCGGCTGTCAAAGAATCAGATTCTTCAGCGGACGGATTTGACCAGGCAATGCAGACCGCTATCGAAAGCACCGCTGCGGTTCCTGTCTGCCCGAACTGCGCTGCACATGCGGCTGAATCTGCCGCGTCTGAAGTATCGGGAGCAACTGGAGCTGAGGCTGCAGCTGATCCCGAGATCAACAGATCGGCAATGTATCGCTTTACTGTATTTGTGAGAGTGAGTGGCGATATGGGTTCGCTCAGCCAGACTCTTGCCGAAGAGTTCAAGTCGTTGACAGAGGGATTTGTCGGGGAACTGTTCGGTGCAAAAGAAACCGGGGTCGAAGCACTCGACAGCTATCTTGGCCAGGCTGAAAGTGCGGTTAACAAGGGTTTTGAATCTTCGAAGAAAATGGTAGACGACATGATTTCTGCTGCTGATTATGGCCTTAAATCAGTGATTGCTTCGATGACCAGCTCATCCTGGATGTCGAGTCTGGGCGGCAATTCTTCTTCAGGTGGTCTGACTGGTTCATCGATGGCCGATATCGCCAAGTTATATCTGCAGGATAGCATTAACAATGGCAATACCGGATCTTCTTCTACCAGCTCTTCTTCTGCCGGATCCGTCAGTTATGGCGGCGGGTTTCAGCTGCAGAAGGTAAGCGCCACCAATGAGCCTCTCAAGATCGTGTCGGCAGACCCGGAAGAGTCTGTTGCAAGCGAAACCACTGATTCTAATGTGGTCAACAGAAAAGACAAAATCCTCGAAAGATTTCTTCAGCTTATTGACGACCTATCTGGCGCTATTGGCGGAAAGGTAATTAAGGCAAGCTATTCAGTGTCTTATTATGACAGCGCTTTGAGCCGCGACAAGGAAGTAAAAGAACCGGCCTCGGCCCAGGTAGTTGAAGCCGTCGACGAAAGCTCAACAGAGAGCACCGATCAGGCTGAAGAAGTTTTGATATAAGGATGTAAGACAAGAAAGGGAGTTCTCAGGGATTTTATTGGGTGCAAACCAATAGATTGGGCTGTCTCATGAGGAGACAGCCTCATTTTGTACAGAATATGCGCTATTTGCTTCGGCAAAACTGCTGTTTGATTATTTCATCGACCTGCAGGCGGCAGAAGCGTCCTCAGATTACGCAGATAGATGAAAATTGGGGCTGAAGAATATAAAAGCTCGCATCCGCGGATGCTCTACGTGTCTTTTCAACCAGTTCATATTTCTTTACAGAGACAAAATTGACAGAGAAATTTCCACAAGCTACTCTTTTAAAGTTGGTTCTCGCATGTTTTCCGCATGAGAAACTAATTTAAGCCTTATCAACGGGAAGGCAAAAGCCATGAAGCTGTTACTTGTAGAGGATGAAAGAGGTCTATATGAACCTCTCAGCCATATTTTAAAAAAGAACGGTTATTCTGTCGATGTTGCTGTTGATGGTAATATTGGAGCAGAAATGGCTGGCACAGCCATATATGACCTGATCATCCTTGATCGGATGCTTCCCCATCGCAATGGGATTTCCATTTTGCAGGAACTCCGACGCAATCAGGTAAACACCCCGGTTCTTTTTCTCACAGCCAAAGATACTACCCAGGATCGAATCGATGGGTTGGACGCCGGAGCCGATGACTACCTTACCAAGCCCTTTTCGTCAGATGAATTGCTGGCGCGCCTGCGTGCTCTTTCCCGTCGAAAGGAAAAACCTATTGCCGCCCAAGTTATCACTGCCGGAGGTCTGGTTTTTGATCCACTGCGTGGCGAAGTCAGAAGGGGCCGAAATGTTTTTCAACTAACCGCCAAAGAATCCCTGTTACTTGAATTGCTGCTCACCAATGTCGGACAGGTGTTGACAAAACAGCGGATTTTCGAAAAAATCTGGGGATACTATTCTGAAGCAGAAGTTGCCAACGTCGATCTTTATATCTGCTACCTGCGCAAAAAGCTTGGCAACAGATGCATTCGAACGATTCGCGGAGTCGGGTATTCATTCATAGATTCAGAGAACCGTTGCAAACATGTTTCATAAACTCCGGCTGCAGTTTATTCTTACCAATCAGCTGATCATCGCTTCGCTTTTTATAATTCTGCTGGTTGGCACCTATCTTTTCACCAGTCGTGAAACGCAGAAGCACCCGTTTCACTTTATGGTTCAGCTCGCGGATCATATCTGTTCTGGAAAATTGAATGATCTGGCTCCGGCCGCTGACTCGCCAGGCTCTGGCACACAAGCCTTTGCGCCACCCTTTTTCGTTAAGGCGAGCTCTTCTGGAGAACCCTTTTTTTTGTCTTCGACAACTCCATTTTCACCAGATCAGACAGTTCAGCTAATTCAACTGGTCAGAAGCAGTAAATTTACTCAGGGAACAATAGACTTCAAAGAGTATTCTTTCAATTTTCTGCAAAAACCTCTCCTGAATGCTTCTGGGGCACTTTTCGTTTTCCTTGACCAGGCACCTGAGAAAGAGGGGTTGCACATGCTTCTGGGAGCCATCCTTCTAGTAGGGCTTGGCTGCCTGACTTTATCTTTCTTTGGTAGCTTGTTCATGTCCAGAAAGGCCATTGCCCCGATTAAGGAATCCTGGCAACAGCAGGGCAGTTTCCTTGCAGATGCTGCGCACGAGCTTAGAACACCGCTGTCAATCATGCGGGTCAATCTGGATGTGGCTCTGTCAAGCCCCGATGAGACGGTCGCTCAGCAGAAGCAATGGCTGAACAATGTTTATGAAGAAGTGAAGCAGATGTCGAAAATGGTCGAAGCTCTATTCTTTCTTGCCCACGCCGACTGCCACCAACAACCAATTGAAAGGAAAAGCTTCAACCTCAGTTCTGCAATCGACGAAGCCATTTTGCCACATTGCCAGGTCGCTCTGACCAGAAACATAAGGATTGCAAAGAAGCTTGCTGAGAATATACAGATGTGCGGTGATGAATTCAGGATCAAGCAGGTTATCAATATTCTGTTTGACAATGCCATCCGTCACACCAATTCCTCAGGAAGCATCGCTATCCACCTCTACCAGTCTGACCAGCATTTCCACATTGAAGTGACTAACGACGGAGAAGGTATCCCAGAGCAGGAACTCGAAAATATATTCAAGCGCTTTTATCAGGTTGACAAGTCAAGAAGCAGGGGAGGGGCCGGTCTGGGGCTTTCAATCGCCCGCTGGCTCATCGAGGAGCATGGCGGCAGGATAACGGCAGCCAGTCAGCCGGGAAACCAGACTACATTCTCAATCACGCTTCCGAAATAAGTAAACAGCTAACGATGCAGCAGGGCATAACAGTTCCTGGGTGAAAGCCTGATTTGGTCAGGCTTTCACCTGCAGGAATTCTGTTACTGTCTGTTCAGGAACTTTGAAGAATCTGACCGACACCATCTGCTTTTTCGGTCTCTTCAGTCTTTTCGCTTTTGGCAGCTTCAAGGCTGTCAGAGATCGCTGCAGCGTTCTGTTTGGCGTAGTAGGCTGCGTATTCCTCCATGGATACAGTACCATCACCGTTGGCATCAAGCTCATCTTCATCTTCATCGTCCGAAGACGAAGATGAGGATGAGGATGCTGTCAGATCCGCAATGCTTGTCAGTGAGCTTCCCTGGATTGAAGAACTGGCATCTTTTTCTTCACCCGTGGACGGCGCATCGCCCGGGGGTGGGCCTCCTGGAGGCGGACCGCCGGCTGGTGGTTTGCCACCCATTTTCTGGGGAGCTCCACCCCTTTGCCCGATCTGGCCTTCCATTTGGGCAATCTTGTCTTTCATTTCGGCAAGGTCAGACTCAGAAACGGTTCCATTCTTAACTTTCTTAAGAAACGAACTCAGATCTGAGCTGTCTGAAGATGCTGACATTTTCGAGAATTCTGAAGAACTGGAAAGAGTTTCCTGCATTTCCTTAAGATTAGTTTCGGTCACGGTACCGTCTTTAACTTTATCCATAAAGCTTTTCAACTGGTAGCCTTCTTCGCTGATCTCTGAGACATCCGTATCTCTTGAAGTTGTTTCGGTTGACCCGGAGCTGTTTTTGGTGCTGGTCAGGCTTCCCGAACGAATTTCCGACAATGTCTTCACTGTGGAACTGTCATACGACCCGGAGCTTGATATTGAACTCATAATTCGGACCTCCTTTCAAAAAAATGTTGCCATAGAATTCAAGCCGTTTTAACCTCCTGAAAAATTCGTTTCTAAAACATCACCTATACTTATTATCGAAATCGATTCTTGGAATTCCCTTTGAATCAGAATTGTTTCTCTCGCTTCAGCAAGCTTACCTGCAGCACAATTAACTGCTCAATTGGCCAGGAAAAATCTGGAAAAAGCATTTCCCAGCTAAACTTGACAGAAATTATTGTCGATGTTATAAAGTGAATAGAGGTTCACCAAAAATGCGGGCACCCAGAATCGAAACAGAAGTAAGAAAAGAACAGATTGCCGAAGCCGCTCTTGAAATAGTCGGCTCACAGGGAATCCATGCGCTAACCATGGACGGGATAGCGGCAATGATTGGAGTGGTTCCTTCTGCTCTCTACAAGCATTTCAAGAACAAGCAGCAGATAATGCTGGCAATTCTTGAGCTCATTCAGGAAAGCCTGCGCAAAAATTACAATTCTGCAATAGCCCTGGGAAGAACTCCTCTTGAAAAGCTGAATAATTTGTTCCACGGAGAAGTGCGGTTTCTGATTAAAAACCCCGCTGGCCCGATGATTTTCTCTTTGCAGATGGCAAAATATGGGCCAGAGTCAAAGAAAATGACAGAATCTCTAATGTTTGGAGCTCAGATGCATCAGAGCGTTGCTGAGCTGATAAGAACAGGTCAAAAAGCAGGTGAAATTCGAGCAGATATACCTGCAGACAATCTTGTATTCTTCTATTTCTCAATGGTTCATCAATTCGGAATGGTAATAAAGCATGGCACTGTTGATGTGGTTAAACACACTGAATATGCCTGGAAATGTTTTTTTGACATGATCAGAAAACGCTGATTTTTTTGTCTCTCAAAGTGAATTAAAAATCACTAATGGAGTTCGGGAGTGGGTTTAGAAAGACAAAGGCGAAAACACATTGAAAGGGCTAACTGGCTTGGTTCTTAGTTTTGTAATTCTGGGCTTGGCTTAAAAATTGTTAATTTTTACAAGAAAAAGTGAATTAAAATTCACTAGAAAGGTTTAAGGATGTTGGGCTACCGTGATCCTGATTCATATCTGCTTCTGATTATAACATTGTTCATAGCGGTTGTTGACAACTCAAACACCTCGAAGAAACTCTGAAAGAGGAGAAGTATTAGTCATGAAAAACAAGACGTCATTGAATATCGGACTTGG
>MFYY01000207.1:0-618 GCA_001787855.1 Candidatus Riflebacteria bacterium GWC2_50_8
GGCGGGTATACGAGAGTCAGCAGCGTCAGCTGCGCGCGGGCGTGGCAAAGCTTCGTGAACTCAGTCGCCCGGATGTCAGCGCACAGGCGCGTTGGGGCAAGCAGGGACGCGCCTTTAATATTGACTCCGCCGAAGAGATGCCTGATAAGAACTGGGATGTATCGGTTTCCTACAATTTCAGTTTTGGACCTGAGGCCGAAAAGCTTAGCCTGGCGGGCCAGCGCCACAAACTGAAAGCATTTGAACAACGCCTCGAACAGAAGCGTGATGATATAAAAATTGCGGTTGCTCAGGCGTTGGAGCGCTTCAGGTTCTATCACAAGAATCTTGCTGCTCTCAAAGCTTCGCAAAAGCTTTCCGCCGAAGTGCTCGACGGGCAGCGCCTTAATTTTCAGCTGGGCAAGGTCACATTGCTTGATCTTACCCGATACCAGCAGGATTTTGACAACGCCAGTCTTGCCGTTGTGCAGGGCGAGTCTCGCCTTATCACCGAGTGGTTCAGTGTGCTTTATGAAACCGGTCTACTGGCCGACTATCTCGGCGTGGCGCCGACTGGCAAAAATTGTCGGAGAGCTTCGCCTCCTGATTCACTGGAAAAAACACCATGACATTTTCTTA
>MFYY01000207.1:626-2869 GCA_001787855.1 Candidatus Riflebacteria bacterium GWC2_50_8
TCTTATCTCAGGTTGCTGCACCTCAGAAGCCTTGCCGGCGTGATCGGCAGTGTGTGCGTCTCAGTCATGCTTGTCTGTCTGCTGGTTTTTCAGATAGGCTGTCGCAGTGTTGCCAAGTCGCAAAAGCCTTCATATAGCTATAAAGTTGAGACACGCCAGAATGTTGTCGAATTGCGCGCCACTCTTAAACCTGATGACATCAGCAGTCTGGGCTTGAAGAACGCCTGGGGCATAATTGAGTCGATGGCTGAAGAGGGCTCAATTGCAGCTTCTGGTGCAGTTATGGTCAAGATCGATATGGAAAACTTGCGCACTCGCATGCGGCGAAGTGAGAGCAATCTTGACTCGCAGATTGACCGAATGCGCAATCTTGAGCAGGTGGCGCCTTCTGATATTGCCGCGCTCAACAAGGCGCTAAAAGAAAAGGAACTTGAGTATTCCCGTGCCGGGCATGAGGCTTTATGGCTGCAGCAACGCAAAACAGACGACGAGGTATGGAAAATCCATTCCGACCTGCAGATTGCTTCGATAAGCTTTGCCCACGCCAGTCGCCAGTATGAACTTAAGAAAAAAGTTGCAGAAAGAGGTTTTGACAGCGCTTTTTCACTGCGTGCCAGCGAAATTGACAAGCGTTCACGCGAGA
Source organism: Candidatus Riflebacteria bacterium GWC2_50_8 (assembly GCA_001787855.1). Classification (GTDB taxonomy): domain Bacteria; phylum Muiribacteriota; class Ozemobacteria; order Ozemobacterales; family Ozemobacteraceae; genus Rifleibacterium. The sequence continues at coordinate 1,270 of MFYY01000207.1, forward strand.
TTGAACTCGATTATGCCAGACGTATCCGTGACAAGCTTTCTGAACCGCCAATGCCGGAAGAACTGGCAAAGGTCGAATACCAGAAGTCGGTGGCCTCTGGAGAAATCTGGCTGGCTTCGAATCAGCTGGAGTCGGCTTCGCTTTCAGCGCAGATCAAGGTTAATAACCTTGAGGTTAATCTCGAAAGAATACGTGCTTCGTTGCGTGAAGAGATGCGATCACTGGAAGAGTCTGAACTTAAGGCCCCGCGCTCGGGAATCGTAATTCATCCGGTTCTCTGGGGCGATTTTAAATTCAGACCTGGTCAGCAGGCATGGTCAGGAGTTACCATCGTGCAGGTCATCGGCGAAGACGGCTACTATCTTGAGGCCCTTGCCAACGAGGCTGAAGCGAATGTGCTCGTCGAAAAAGCCTCGGCAACGATTGAGTTCGATTTCCTTCCCGGCAAATTTTTTGCTGGCGCGGTTAAGTCGATCAGCAAAGCGCCGCGCCGTGTGCGCGGTCAGCAGAACAGTGCCATCAGATTTTTTCCGGTGCAGCTTTCTCTGGATGTCGGGCAGGGATTTCTAATCGGTGGTAAAGCTAATGCAAAGATTATCCTTGGCGAGAAAACAGGTGTTTTTCTTCCGCGCGATCTGCTCCTGGTAGAGGGTGAAAAGACCGTGGTCAAGCTTCCTGGCACTCTGGGCGATTCGCGTCGCGAAGTCGAGATCGAAGAATTCAATCAGGACTGGGTGCTCTGGAAGAATCCACCTGATGAGCAGGGAGAACTGATATTTCCATGAAATCAGCATTTTACCAAAACAGTCTGTCTGTTTTGCGCTTGCGGCATTGTGTCGCCTTTCTGGCGCTGGCAAGCACGCTGCTCTATTTGCATGGCTGCGGAAAGCCAGCTGAGATATCGCCAGTCGCCGAGTCTGCCGTTCCACCATGGCAGGTTCTTACTGCGCGCGCCGAGTTTGTTTCACTTGAAGAAACCTTGCTCAACCCGCCGTTCAGCACCGAGATTCTTGAACTTTCGCCGGAAGGGTCGATGGTGGAGGCTGGCCAGGAAATCGCGCAGCTTTCACCCGGCGACCGCACGAAGCGCCTTGAGGGTTTAAGCGCTGACCTCGAACAATACAGCCTTACAGTCAGCCGTGATCGCAATTTGCTTAGAATGATCGCTGACTATGAAGCCAGCAACGCCGAGATTGCCGCGCTTGAGCTTGAAGCCAAAGAGATCGAACATCTGCGTGCAGTTCAGTCACGCGACTGGCAAAGAATTGTCGAACTGAGCGAATCTGTTACGGCTGCGAAGGTTCGTATGAAAATGTTGCACCTGCAGTTGACCGCTGCTGCCAAAATGGCCGAGCGCGGCTTTGTTTCTCAACAGGAGCTTGTAGACAGTGAAAAGGATCTTGTCGTTTCGAACATTGAAGCTTCGCTTACTGCACGTCTGCTGCCATTTGTCGAACAGCACGCCGATCGGCGCAAAGTGTTCGATGCCGGCGAAAATCTTGCCAAAGCCCAGTTAAGCAATGAACTCGCCACCTTTACTGCGCAGAAAAACATTGCTGACTATGAATTCAGTTTTAAAGAATCCATTCGCAAGATGAAC
>MFYY01000207.1:2956-3211 GCA_001787855.1 Candidatus Riflebacteria bacterium GWC2_50_8
GGTCAAAACCAGGGTTGGCGCTCAGGTTTACCCGGGAATCAGCTTTTTGCGCATAGTTGACATGTCACGGTGCGGTCTTAGTTTTGCCATTGACCAGCGTGACGTCTCAGAAGTGGCCTCTTCGTCACACTTCTATTTCCGGGCCGATGCTTTTCCTGAGCGACTGCTTTCTGGCAAAGAATCGCAGCGGATTCCGGTCGCGCTCGATATTCCACAGGCCAGGCCTGACGGCAGAACTCAGGTTGCTTTCAAGGT
>MFYY01000207.1:3221-5783 GCA_001787855.1 Candidatus Riflebacteria bacterium GWC2_50_8
TCTTATCCTGATGGTTTCATTCCAGGACTTTCCGGGACTGTCTATTGTTACGATTTCGTGAACGAGTATCTTGCGCGCTTTGCCGGAAATCGCCAGACAAAGCTGGTGCGCCGGCCATTCAAGAGAGTTATGAGTGTTACCGGCGATGTTAAAACAGCCAGCGCTGCGCTGGTAATCAGCGCGATCGAGAGCAAGCTGACGCATCTTGAAGAAGAGGGAAAAAGCATCGAAGCCGGGGCGGTGATTGCGACAGTTGACTGCGAAGAAATCAGTCAGAGTGCGCGCGACACTGAGATCGAGCTGACCAAGAAGAATGAAGAGATGCAGTTGCAGCTCCACAAGAACGAGCTTGAAGACGAACGCCTGGCGATGGCTCTGAAAGTACGCGAAGGCGCTCTCGAGGTCGCCCGCCTCAAACACGCAACCCTGTTGAAAAGTCGAGATGAAGATCTTATCATCGACCTGAAGCGCGCCCTCGAACTGCTTGACGCGCGTATCGCGCTTGCCGCAGAAAAGGTTGCGCATATTTCCACACTGCGCCAGAAGGGTCTGAGTTCTGAACTTGAATTTATGCAGGCCGAAACTGAGCTGGCGGCGCTCAAAAAAGACCGTGCTATAACGGCTTATAAACTTGAGAATGAAGACTCCGGGCCGACTCGGCGTTCAATAAAACTTTCAGAACTTGACGTGCGCAAAGCCGAACTTGAGTTGCAGCGCTCCAGGCTCGAAGCCAGCATGACCGGGTTCAGAAATCTGATGAATCTCAAGTTGCTTGAGGCCGAAATCAGCAAGCTTGAGATGTCGCTAGGCAATCTGCGCCGCGAAGTAGATTCGGCCAGCATCAAGGCTCCCGCTGCCGGCGTGCTGATTCATAACGAACTGAACAAGCCGGCTGGCGGCGTCGGCAAGGCCCGCGTCGGCGACCAGGTTTACCCGCGGGTGCCGTTTATGCAGATTGCTGATCTACGTAATCTGCAGGTGCATGCCAAGGTTTCTGAAATGGATGTTAAGTTCATCAAACCCGGCGACGAGGTGAAACTGGTGCTCAAGGGCGCTTCGGTGCGTTCGTTTCCGGGATGGGTGAGTTCGGTGGGTATGGTGGCAGTAACCAGCTTTAAAACCCGTCAGGATGCGGTTATTCCTGTCGTTATCGATCTGGTCTCGCCAAAAAATGGCAAGACGGTTGTTGACGCTGCTTTTCGCCCGGGAACCTCGTGCGAAGTTGAATTTAAGCTTTACGACCTGCCTGACGCACTGCATTTGCCATTCGACGCAATTGTGCCGCTGGCGACAACAACCTGTGTGATGCTGCCGGATCGACAACTGCAGCCGGTAGAAATCAAGTTTTCTGATGGACTGAACGGCGCTGTGGTCTCTTCCGGCATTGATGCCGGCGCGACCGTTCTGCTGATGGAGGCGAAGCATGATTGATATACAGCAGCTTCAGAGATATTTTGAGATTGGCGATAGCTGTGTAAAAGCAGTTGATAAGGTCGATCTGCACATCGCCGCCGGCGAATTTGTTGCGATAATGGGGCCTTCCGGCTCAGGCAAGTCAACGTTGCTCTATGTTCTGGGTGCCATGGATCGCCCAACCGGCGGTAGTGTCAGTATCGACGGCCAGCGTCTCGATAAGATGGATGATCAGCAGTGCTCTGATTTCCGTAATCGCTCGCTGGGCTTTGTTTTTCAGTCTTTTCACCTGTTGCCGCGCATGAACCTGATCCGCAACACAGAATTGCCAATGATCTACGCCCAGGCTGAGCCGGCCACACGCCGGCGCCGGGTTGAACAGCTGCTTAATGCGGTAGGCCTTGGCGACCGCATGGATCGCCTGCCGACAGAACTTTCTGGTGGGCAGTGCCAGCGCGCCGCTATCGCTCGTGCCCTGGTAAACGGGCCGAAACTGCTGCTCGCCGACGAGCCAACCGGAAACCTTGATTCGCACACCGGTCTTGAGATCATCGGCATTTTTCAGGCGCTGAATCGTGCCGGAATGACCGTCATCATGGTTACTCACGACGAAAATATGGCCGAACACGCTGGCCGCATCATTCGCATGCGCGACGGCCAGGTTGAGCAGATCGATAAGGTTGCGCAGCCCAGGCGTTCACAACTGCCTGACAGTATCGAAAAATCATTAAGTGAGGTGTCAGGTGCGCTTTACTGAGCAGATCAATACAGGACTGACCGGACTGTTCGACCACCCTTTCCGCACTTTTTTAACCATGCTGGGCATTATCTTCGGCGTTGGCGCGGTAATCGCGATGGTTTCGATCGGTGCCGGCGCTGAGCGCGAGGCGCTTGAAGAGCTCAGAAAGTTTGGCGACTCAAGCATCCGCATCAGCTCGATCGAAATTCAGGGCGAGCGTCTGACTGAAGCGCTGAAAAAGCAGACGCGTGGCCTTTCGCTTGGTGACGTTGCCTATCTCCGCTCGGCCTGCCCGTTTATCGATCTCGCGGTTGCCGAAAAAATCGACGAATATGGCCTCTATTGCCTGAACCACAAGCCGCAGGTAAAAATCGTCGGAGTCGGTGAAGGCTTTTTGCGCGCTTCGCGCT
>MFYY01000208.1:0-327 GCA_001787855.1 Candidatus Riflebacteria bacterium GWC2_50_8
CGGAAATGTCGGAACAACTTCGTCACTGGCCGACAACAACCAGTTTGGTAATCCTTTCAGCTCTGAGCTGGAGAGTGTTTCCGCCAGTGGCATGCCTTCTGCTGCCAGCAGATACTCACCCTTCGTCGGAACTCTAAAGATCGCAATAAACCGCAGTTCTTGTCCGTCAGGAACAGCAGCGCTGTCATTTGCAGCAAACATCAGGTTGTTGTTGATACCTTCAGGGTAAATCCGCACATGGCTACCGGCCGCTTCTTTCGCATCGGCAAATGTGCCAAGGCCTTTGTGCTCAGCCTTGTTGTTCGCAGTATTCATCATGCGCTGACC
>MFYY01000208.1:359-1933 GCA_001787855.1 Candidatus Riflebacteria bacterium GWC2_50_8
GAGTCTGGTGCCGCTGCCGTCAGGTAGATCAGCTACTGTTGCGTCGACCGCCAGCCAGTCTCCCTTTTTGTTGTTAATGCTGGCGAGGCGCCCCTGGGCGTTGATCTTGAGTTTCAGCCCGTTGCCTTCGGCATTCCATGCGCGTTCTTCTGGCGCGCCTTTAAATGGCTCTCCAGAATTAAGGCTGATATGGCTGTCATCACCAGTCAGTTCGACGCACATAGTTCCTGATGCTATCGCAGCCAGCTCTGCCGGCAGAAGAAAGGCCTGCCTGAAATTATTGGCAGAGCCGGGCGTCAGTTTGCTCCGGTTAAGAAAGCCGGTTGGTATAAGCCCGGTGACTGGCGAGACAGGTCGGCGGACCGGGCCGGCTTCTGTTGGTATGACCAGATGCATGCGTGTTTTCGGGTCGATATCGAGCAGGGCCTGTACCTGTGATTCGATAACAAAATCAACCAGCCGCCAGACCAGATGTTTGCCTGCAGTGGCGCCGGCAAGAGGTGCCGGAAGATCTTCAACCCCGGTAATTTTTATGCTGAAAGCTTTGCCCAGACTGCCTGTCGGAGATTCTGGCAGTGCCGAGGCCTTTAATTCTGCCGGTTCCATTTTGCCGGCGATGACGAGGCTGAGATGACCATAACTACGATCATAAAAATCGATGGCGCCATTGCTTAGCCCCTGTTCATCAGATACCAGAAAGGCAACTTTTCCTGCTGCTGGTTGCCCTGGTCTGGCAACCAGACCGTTCTTGCCAAATCCGGTCAGCGGATCTGCTGTGAGCCAGCTCACTGGCGAACACGGGGTAGCCGGGTCATTGTTCCAGCGCAGAAAAAGATGACGGCTGATATCGCCGATCTCATATGCCGGGACGGCTTTGATCACATTTCCTTGCTTGCTGGCCTGACTGACCCACTGCGCCGGGTGTTGACCACCATCAGGGTAAACCACAACGTCCTGTTCTGGCATAACATTGGTCAGCTCAAGATCAAAAACGGCAAAGAGCTTCTTTGCCGGGGCTTTAACCCCGTTAAGAACTTCATACAGCGTCATCTGCTTTACATGAAAACTGCAGGCGCTGTTTTGCTCTTTCAGATCCATATCGATGCTCATGCGCACGCCGCTCTGTTCAGTGATTTTCTGGCTTGTGATCTCCTGTGCGGGAGCAAGCCCCGTAGCAGAAACAGTCTGAGTTTCGGATTGCTCTGCAAGCTTTACCTGAAGACTGTCAACTACATCCTGAGTATCTGAAGCAGTAACGGTTACCGGAGCCATTTTGAACAGGCCGTTGCCAGAAACCGCAACCGGCAGATCTCCAGTGCGCGGCATCTGCCAGACCAGTTCAAAAGGTATCAACTTTGCATCACCCGGCTCGCCGACCTTTGCCAGAAGCCTGGCAATTGTACTTGTCAGCGCAGCCAGATTGTCGGCAACGATTGCCTCGCCGCCGCTTTTTTTAGCTACCTCAATAAAAGGAGCGGCTCCCTGTTTCCCGACCATGCCAATCCACATTGAAAAGATGTTTTCATCCTTCATACGTGCCAGCATGCGGTTTAACAGCTCTTCATCCCTTTTGT
>MFYY01000208.1:1943-3932 GCA_001787855.1 Candidatus Riflebacteria bacterium GWC2_50_8
AATCGCCTCATCAGTCAAAAACAGCATGTAGCGGCGGTTTGACGGTACCGCCAGCATGCCTTCAAGCGCAACCTCAACTGCTTTGACAACATTTGTGCCCCCACCATCGTGTAATGCGCCGACACCAGCATGAACTCGGGCACGGTTGCCTGTGGCGGTCTGAGTAATTTCAGTATTTGCGTCGAAATCAAGAATCTGCACGAGAGCATCTGACGGCAGCTGTTCAATCAGCGAATGCAAAGTCTGCTTTGCGATTTCTCGCCTGCTTCCGATAACGCCCGCTTGAAGATTGCTTTCCATTGAGCCACTGGTGTCGACACAGATGCTGATTACAGGGCGAATACCCCGCCCGGCTTTCTGCGGTCTTTTGTAGGTCAGAAGATATTCTCGTGCCACGGTAGCTTCCAGTCTTGCAAAAACCTCGTTCAGACTCTTTTCGTCAGCACTTTGGAAAACACCGCCCGAAAGGTCGGCCAGCCGCGCCAGGGTTGCTGTGTCGGCGCCCGCGCCGAAGCCGATGGTAAAGATAGGAATTCTGGCACCGGTTACCTTGGCAAAAACCTCTTTCTCAGTGGTTTTGCTGCCTGGTGCGGTGTCGTTGTAGTTCGCGTCGAATCCGTCAGTGAACACTACCAGAGCAGGTCTTGGTGAATTTTTAAGGCGGTCGAGGCCGAGCAGAATGCTGTCGCGCAGCGCCGTTGCGCCATCTGCTTTGATTCCTTTTACTGCCTTGATGATTTCTGTTCGCGAGCTTGCTTTTATCGGTTTGGCCTTAGTGTCAAAGTCGATTACTTCAATAACTGCGTCAGCTGGCAGCGTCTCGATAAATTTTACCGATGCCTCAATTGCCGCTTTCATGCTCTTTTTCATTGAGCCAGAACTGTCGAGCAGCATTACCAGATGCAGAGGCGTGTCTGATTGCTTTAAGTCGACAATCTCAGCTGGCAGAAACCTTTCAAATGCCTGCAGCTGATCAATTGACGGGGTGAAAGTTGACAGACCGGCAGGCAGCGAAAATCTGCTGTTGGCAAGCACATTATCTGTTTCTGCCTCGACATTGCGTATTTCGATGCGGCGGGCAGCTCCACTGGAGTTGCTTTCCAGGCTGATTTCCGGCGGCGCAGCCCATCTGACAAAAGTTCGCCGGCCGCTGCTCACTGCTATCATTCTGGCATTCTCGATGCCTTTGCATACGCGTTTGAGTGACCAGAATCCAGCGGGGAGCCGGAAAATGAAATCGCCGTTCGGCGTGGAAATGCCTTTGTCCATGCCCTTTTTGAAATCAGGGTGTTTTATCTGAAATCTTTCGGGGCTTACTGAAACAGGCACGCCGCCAGCGCTGCTTACAACAAGTTCTCCCAGTTGTTCGCCGGGTATAAAGGGCTCAAGATCAGCCAACTGTTCGATGAAGATCGAGCACGAGGCGGCCTGACCGGTTAGCTTGACTTCATAAGTGCCCGGCATCTGCGCTAACCGGTCTAAAAGCTGGTCTACGCCGTTTTTGCCCTCAATTGAGGTTGTGGCCCGTGATTCATATACCGCTTTTCCAGCTGCGGTTTTAGAAGTGATCTCAAGAACAGCACGTTCTTCTGCGGAACTGAAAATAACCCGCAGCACAGCATATTTGTCTGCCGCCTTCGTGAAGCTGAACTTCAGCGGTGTTTTTGCGACTGTTCCCTGCCAGAGCAGTGCGCTGTCCTTCGCGGGGCAGGCGGATGCTAGTGACAGCAGCATGACGAGAAGCAGGGACTTGAGAATTTTAACTGGCATGATTGTACCTCTGTATCCTCTAAATGGCGTTTACCCTGTGATAATATCACCATCAGGAATGTTTAACAAAGGTCGAATTTAATGATTCGGATCGTTAAAAGGAGAAAAACTCCGAGAATCGCTGCTCAAAATAAGCAATTTATCCAATCGGAGGGTTATTTCCCCAAACCGGTAATCTTGCCGCGCATGCGGAAGAAATTGCGGGCGCCTTCATGCAGC
>MFYY01000208.1:3942-5354 GCA_001787855.1 Candidatus Riflebacteria bacterium GWC2_50_8
AGCTGTTTCAGAAGAATCTGTCACGGGTTTGTCATAGAGGGCGCGCAGAATGTTAACAACTTCGCTGGCTGACAATCTTTCGGTGGCTGCAAACAGCGCTCGAAAGCCAATTGTGGTGACATCAGACTTCTGGTTCTTATATGATCCGGCCAGAATAACTTCAGAAGTAAAGTAGGGATGCTCAGCCTGAAGCTTGGCGCGAACATCCGCTGGAACGTTGATAAGCCGCAGCGGTGTCTTGGCAGCAAGTCGCGTGATACCGTCGGCCGGTATCGCGCCAGCGTAATAAACTGCATCAACATAGCCATCAAGCAATGATTCAGTGCCGCGGGTGAATCTCTCATAGACGATTGTGTAATCGCTTTCTTCGAGGCCGGCTGCCTTGAGAACCATGACGATGCTTGCGGCGCTGCCGCTGTCTTTTTCGCCAACCGAGATGCGCCGGCCCTTCAGATCGCTGAGTTCCTTTACATCTGAATTGTCGCGAACAATCAGCTGAATGACTTCTGAATACAACGAGGCAATCACACGCAGTTCCCTGAATTTGGCGTCAGAGGAAGCGTTGTAAGCCTGCCAGGCCACGTCACTCTGCAAAAGCGCCAGATCGATCTGTCCACGTCTGAGATACTCAATGTTGGCGAGCGAACCGGCTGTTGGTTCAGCAATAGCGACCAGTCCCTGTATATTGCTGCTGAGAAGTCTGGCGATTGAATTGCCGGTTGGGTAATAAGTGCCGCTGATGCTTGCCGTGCCTATAGAATAGAATTTTTTAACCAGTTTCAGCTGATAATCGGCTGCAAAAGCTATTCCACCCGCCACGAAAAAGATTGCTATCGCCAGTAAAATGCCTGTGGTTATCTTTTTCATGCCTTCGGCTCCTCTTTTTTCCAGGTGGTCGTGCGGTTCTTGCCTTTCTGTTTGCTCAGCTCAACAGCTTTTTGCGTGTGCTCTACCAGCTGGTAATGTCTCTCGATGCTGGCTTCATATTCGCCAAGGCCGACGCTGACGGTAACCTGGACTTCGGCTGAAATAGTCTGAATTTTGGTTTTTGCTATACGCTCGCGCAGTCGTTCGGCAAAGATCAATGCCTGCTCAGCGGTCGTGTGAGCGAGAATGACGGCGAATTCTTCATCGCCAAAACGCGCCGGGATATCGGTGGCGCGCACTGAATCTTTTAAAATACGTGCTATTTCGAACAAAACACCGTCGCCGGCCTTGCGGCCATGTTTTTCGTTGATCTGCTGTAGACCATCAACATCAAACATGACCAGCGTCAGCGGAAAGCTGAAGCGGCGCGCGCGCTTGATTTCGTCGTCGAGGCGGATTTCAAAGAATCTTCTTATGTAGAGTTCCGTTAGCCCATCGCTGATTGACATGTCATGCAGTCGGGCGTTGTCAATCGACATGGCCAT